>PWIP01000027.1 GCA_003560355.1 Candidatus Dojkabacteria bacterium
AAAATCCTAATTACATCACATACCAATTGTGATCAAGACGGTATATGTTCAGCTCTTGCAACTAAACTAATTCTTGAAAAACATTATCAAAATAAAGAGATAGTTGTAAATATTGAAAGTCAATTACAAAGAAATATTTCTTTTTTAAAAGATTTTTCTAAAATTCAAACAGAAAATCTCTTTGAAAAAACAAAAGAATTTAAACCAAATTTAATTATTTTTACAGACGGTTCTTCATTTTCAAGATTTACTTCAAATCATTCAGAACTTAGAAAAGTCATTGAAAAAGAAAACATTAGAACAATATTAATAGATCATCACAAAACTGAAAATGATTTCAAATTTGATTTTAAATACAACAATCTACGTTCTTCGTGTGCAGAAGAAACCTATCATCTCTTTGTAAGAGAAATGAAACTGCAAATAGATTTTGATATAGCAGAAGTAATAATTACGGGAATGATTTTTGATACAGGGGTATTTAGATATCAAAACAGTTTTTTCCGAGAAACAGCAAATGTTGTCGCAGACCTTGTTGAAATGGGTATAAATATTGAAAAGATATTAGGATTTAAAAACATTTATACAAAAAAAGACTTTGAAATTTTTACAGAGTTAAACAAAAACCTGGTACTTAAAGATGGTTACTCATATTCCTTCATAAGTGATGAAACTTTTAAAAAAACTAATCCTTCACAAGAAGAATACAAAAAAGCATATCATGCGTGGATAGATTTATTTCTCAGAAATATTGAGAAGCGACCTTGGGGATTCATAGTCAGAGCAGAGGGAGAAGGGAAGTATTCTGTAACTTTTCGTTCACAAAAAGGCGCACAGAATGTTAGAATACTTGCTCAAAAGCTAGGAGGAGGTGGTCATGATTACGCTTCTGGGGCTACGCTACAAGCAAAAGACATAAATAGTGTTATAGAAAAAATAATGGCACTATTGCTTTAAGTTATGAACACTTCCTGCTAAACTGTACATATAGTTTTTGAAATAATCTCTACTTAGATTAGGGTAGTACCCTAAAAAGCTTGATGGAAAAGAAAAATTTACAAATACATACAAAAAGCAGCAACCCTGTATTTTCAGATATGAATCTTGCTTCAACTCCAAATTTTTTAAACTACATATCTTTCACAATCAAGGATCTACTTTATTGGTGGTATATACAAATGCCAATATATTACATTAAAAAGCTAGGGCGTGTATCCACAATAGTATCCGATCAGCTCTCTATTCATATATTAATACGAAACTTTTTCCTACCTTGGAAAAGACATAAAGCTGCCGTTGGTTACTTCATAGGTATAACTACAAAACTCATCTACCTACCATTTGCAATATCCATATACTTGCTATCTCTGAGTGGATACTCAATATTAGTCATAACATGGTTGCTAATCCCCCTAGTAGCTAGCTTCTTTATCCTTATATCACTTTTTCTCTAAAATGAACCCTCAATCTACAGAACAAAAAACTCTCTTGGGATACCACGACAAGCATTTAAACAAATTGGGAATAATTGACCCAAAATCACTACCCATATTCATAGAAGAAAGGTATGCTCCATTCTTAATCACAAGGGATTATATTTTTAATGTTTCAACGGACAAAATTTTTAAAGTTACAGAAAATGTAAAAGCCCTAAAGCATTTTAATATCCTAAAAAGAATATTTGCAAACTTACTCGTAATACCAGGATTGATAATTGCAATTGTCTATGTATTACAGTTATTTAACAAAATTGGGGATACGGATAGTTCAGAAACTTTAGTGAGTAGTGGTATAACGAATTTTTTCTTTTGGCTATCAGTTATAGGAATTATAATTCTGTGGCATGACTATTACAGAACCAAGAGCCATCCTACAAGGCTACCCATTTCAGAACCAATATCTGCAAAAGAAATAGAGGACATTAAAATGTCCGGATTTAAACTAGGCAGATACTCACCATTAGAATCCCTTTACTTCTTTTCTGAAGAAGCATTAGAAATATTATCAAATAGTATTAGCAAGGCTAAATTTGATAGCTTAAAATTATTTCAAGAAATTATTTCAGAACCACTTTCAAAAGAAGTGCTAAATCGTTCTGATTTAGATATAAATAAAACTACATTTAGAAATTTTGGAATCTCACAAGAGACCTTACCAAGTTACGACCTCGCTGGACTAAGAAATATAATAATATATGCAAACGAAGCTGCAATTCTTACAAAAGCTAGACAAGTAGAAGCTTGTCATATACTAATAGCTTTGTTCAAAGCCTATCCAGTACTACAACAAATCCTTAAGGAAAACAAAAACAGTACAGAAATTTTAACAGAGGCTTCAAGATTTCTTCTTCATGAAGAATATGTACAAAACCATTCAAGTATTTTTGATACAACACAAACATATTACAAAAATGGTGGTATAGCCAGAGACTTAGTATATGGATGGACATTCATTTTAGGACACTTTAGTTCTGATGTTAATGAAAGTGTAGCCAGAACCCAAGAAGTTTTTGGAATTGGTCATAAAAGAGAAATAGAGAGTTTGACAGCAACAGTTGGCAAGTTGTCAAAAAATAATGCTCTGTTAATAGGGGAGCCTGGCGTTGGCAAATCAAGCATTATTAAAGGATTAGCACAAAAAATAAATGTAGGTGATGTACCACAACAACTCAAAGACAAAAGAATAGTACAACTTGATTTAAATAGCTTAATGGCACAGGCAAGTAAGAAAAAAAATATTGAAGAACTGATTAAAAAAGCTATGGAAGAGCTAACAAAAGCAGGTAATACCATACTATATATTGACGAAATACAGGAACTAATACCTGCTAAAGCAGAAAAATCTGGAAGTACTATTGCTGGAATGATGCTTCCTTACATATTGGAAAGCGTTTTTCCAATAGTTGGAACATTAAACTACGCAGACTACAAAAGATATTTTTTCTCAAATCAATCATTAAACAGCGCATTTGACAACATAGAGATAGAAGAGCTTTCTCCTGAGACTACACTTGAAATATTAACTGCAAAAGTCCCTTTTTTAGAAGATAACTTTCGCACATATATACCAATTACTGCTTTAATGGTAAGTGTAGAACTTGCTCAAAGATATATTCACAATAGAAAACTTCCCGACAGTGCTGTAAATATAATAGAATCAACATGCTCATGGGCACAAACAAACGGTATTAATAGGATTACCACTGAACATGTAGCTAAAGTTGTTTCAATTCAATACGGAATTCCTGTCAAAAGCATTGATGCAGAAGAAGCAACAAAATTAATGAAACTAGAAGAAACCATAAAGCGCAGAGTTATAGGACAAGACCAAGCTGTTCATCTCATTGTAGAGACCCTAAAACGCTCCAGAACAGATATTAGAGACCCAAACAAACCAATCGGCGCATTTCTTTTTCTAGGCCCCACAGGGGTCGGTAAAACGTATCTTTCTCGGGTTGTTGCGCAAGAATACTTTGATAGAGGGGAAGACATTATTAGAATAGATATGTCTGAGTATCAAGAGGTTTCAAGCATTTCAAAATTTCTTGATACAGGAGAAAGCGGTGAATTTCAACAACATAAAATTTCTTTAATAGATAGAATTAAAAACAACCCATATTCAGTTGTACTCTTTGATGAAATAGAAAAAGCCCATCCAAATATCCTGAATCTCTTCCTACAACTCCTTGATGAGGGAAGATTGACGAGTAATCTAGGAGAAACTGTAAGTTTTAGAAATTGCATAATCATATGTACAAGCAACATTGGTAGCAGAATAATCTTAGAATCTCTAGAAAAAGACCACTCCATGTGGGCAGAAGCAAGAGACAGAGCAATTATAGAGCTAAGACAAGCAATTTCTCCAGAACTATACAACAGATTTGATGAAATAGTGGTTTTTGGACCCCATGATGTTAACAATCTAACCACTATATCAGAACTTCAACTACAAGAATTAGCCAAAAGATTAAATAGCAAAGGAATAAATTTAGAGTGGAACGAAACTGTTCCAATGCTAATCGCAAACAAAGCTAAAGAACCTGGTTTGGGTGCAAGACCAATCAAAAGATTCATACAAAGAAAAATTGAAGGGAAAATTGCTACACAAATGATTTCTCAAAACACCAAGCCTGGAGAAACAATAACATTAAAAGAGAGTTGGATTCGCTGAAAATTTGCAATAAGAAGGTTTTTTGAATATAATCAACGCGTATTTAAATAAGAAGCTATATTTATGGGTGCATTACCAAAAATCAAAATTTCAAAATCTAGAAGGAATAAGAGGAGATCTCATGACTTTTTACAAAAGCCTGCTATGTCTTCTTGTCCCAAATGCACTAAGAGTAGAAGACCACATTTTCTTTGCTCGTATTGTGGATATTATGGGGAGAAACCTGTAACAAAAGCAAAGGAAAAGAAATAAATTGCTGCCTTTTAAAATGAAAAGAAGAAAAGACCCAAGACACTTTGCAAGATTATTAGCAATACAAACCTTTTTCTCAGAAAACTTTGATTTGAACACGAATAGGAAAAAGCATTCTTTGAAAGATTTGAAAGAAATAAATGAAATGGGAGATTATGACAAAGAATTGTTTAAAAAAATAATTGAAGGCGTAAGGGAGAATAAGAGTGAAATAGATGAAAAAATCAGTAAATATGCTCCACAGTGGTCTCTGGAACAAATAAAAAAGGTTGATCTTGAAATTTTACGCATAGCAATCTACGAAGGCTTTGTAGCCAAAATAACTCCCCCAAAAGTTGCAATAGACGAAGCAATTGAACTGGCCAAAGAATTAAGTGGAGAAGCTAGTGACAAGTTTGTCAACGGAGTACTCGGAGCAATATATGAAAAAGATAAATAATTATGGATATAAAAAAATTTGAAAAAAAAGTTGGTCTAAAATTTAAAAACAAAGACCTTTTGGAAAAAAGTCTAACCCACAGGTCATTTCTCAATGAGCATGATAATCAAGAATTAAGAAGTAACGAAAGGTTAGAATTTTTAGGAGATGCTGTGTTGGAATTGGTTGTATCAGAACACCTTTTTGAAAAATACCCTGAAAGACCAGAGGGTGAATTAACAAGCTTTAGAGCCGCTGTTGTAAGAACTAGTAATCTCGCAAAAATTTCCAGAAAATTAGGATTAGGTGAATTTCTACTCATGTCAAAAGGAGAAGAAATGACCGGAGGAAGAGAAAAAGAATATCTACTTGCTAACACACTAGAAGCGATAATAGGAGCTCTGTATTTAGACCAAGGGTATGAACCAGTAAAAATTTTTCTTGAAAAGCACTTAATTCCACAAATTTCAACAATTATAAAATACAGACTTGATATAGATGCTAAGACAAAATTACAAGAAAAGACACAAAGTGTATTTAAGGAAACTCCAACATACAAAGTAATAAAGGAAAAGGGACCAGATCATGAAAAAGTTTTCACTGTTGTCGTAAAGATAAATGGTAAAGTATATGGGGAAGGGGAAGGGATTACAAAACAAAAAGCAGAAGATACAGCCGCTAGAGAAGCTTTAAGAAAGATTAGTTGAATTAGATTACTTACTCTGATAAAATCCTAGACTATGCTTAAAATACGATTAAAAAGAATAGGAAAGAAGAAGCAGCCAAGTTACAGGTTTGTTGTTGCTCCATCTACTAAATCTAGAGACAGTAAGACTGTTGAAGAAATAGGTTTCTATAATCCTATGACAAAACCTTCTACTATAAATATAAATGTTGAAAGGGCTAAGTATTGGTTAGACTGTGGTGCTCAACCAACTGATACAGTAGCACAAATTTTTGTTAAAGAAAAATTACTTAAAAATATAAAGAAAGGGTCTGTACAAAGCAAAGGCAAGAAGAAGAAAAAAGCTAAGGAGAAGGAAGAAGAAAAAAAAGTTTGACATAATTTTTCCTTTACTTTATTCTTGACACAAGAGTACATAATTTTATTACACTATCTTAAATGAAAGAACTACTTGAATACATTGTTAAATCCATTGTTAATAATCCGGAGGAGGTCGAAATTTCGGAAAGGGAGAGTGTAGATTTTCCTGGCTTAACAATCTTAACCATAAAAGTTGCTGAAAGCGATGTTGGCATAGTAATTGGAAAAAGGGGAAGAACTATTAACGCTATTAGAGATATAATCTCAATAAATGCCATTAGAAGTAAGAAGAGAGTCAGGGTAAATCTTGAAGAAAACAGAGATGGCACAGAGGTAGAAAAAGAAGATACTGAGCAAACAGACGAAAAGGATGATGATATTTTAAACGACGAAGTTTAATCTATTAGTCTTTCAACTCTGTCAGCAAATTCCTCAACTAAATCCCTATCACTGTCGTAAGGTATTACTGGAAGTAGTGGGTTTATCGTCACATCTAAATCCTGATCCTCCTCTACATGATAACCTGTAACATCAATCTCTAGACCCCATTCAACATTCCTCTCTCCCTCGTCTCCTCTTTTAACCAAATCAACCTTATGACCGAAAGATATCACATAAGGAGAAGCTAGTTGCAACTCATTGAAAAAATCTAAAATTGGCTCATAATCTCCAGAATATCCCATTGGTACACGTATACCTTTCACATCTAAAGCGGAAATCTCCTCCTCGGAAATTGTAACATCACCAGCTTTCAATTCACGAAAATGTAAATCCTTTTCTCTAGCCAATGAATCAATATAATATGCAAACTGCGCAACCTCTAATCTTCTAGGCAAAACTTTTCTTGCATTAGCAAGGTCTGTTTGTAAAGTAGCAAAATCCAAACCTTCAGCTACTTCCAGATTTCTCTTTAAAATCTCCTGGTCTTTCTTAACTTGCTCAATTTCTAAAAGCATATCATTGGAGCTATTAATAGAAGGTATTAAAACAAAAAAGAGGATTAATATGAAAATAACACCACTAACTACTGGAATCATAAGGTCACCAAATGTTAATTTTGTTGTTTGTTTTTGCTTTTTCTTTATTTCCTTCACTATCTTCTTTTATTAAAATATTCTAAATTCAAAACTCCCTTAAAGGAGAAAGTTATATGGCCATCATCATCTCTGGGTATAGACATACTATCCAATGTAACATTCTTCACCCTGTCATCAATACTTAAAAAGTGCCACAATTTGGTAACATCTCTTAAATTATCAGATCTACCAGAAACTTCAAAATTAATTCCACGAGTTAACTCTATACTTCGTATTTCGGCTAAATTATCAGAAACTTCTTGCCAAAAGTTCAATACCTCTTTAGAAGATATAAATCCCTCCTGAACCTCATTGTAAAAAGTATATCTTTCATTTATTTGATTGTTAGCCTGAACAGTATATATGTAACTCTCAAAAGTATTTTCCAAAGCCTCAAACTTAGCCTTCTCTCTATTTAACAGTATTGTAGTATATGCATTGTAGCCAACAACTCCTAAACTAATTACAACAACAAAGAAAACAAAGAGTACAACACGTATATCAAGACGAAACTTTTGCTGAGTTTCTTCCTCAGCTTTTTCTAATTGCTCAGCAATTAGGTTGAAACCTTTATCACCTCTCTGCAAAGAAACTTTCTCTAAGTTCTTCCCTTCTTTGTCTTTATCCTTAACTTCATTCTTGTCTTCACCAGAATTTCCAGTTCCTTCCTGTTTTATTTCCTTTACCTCTTTATTATCTATTTCTGTATTTTTATCCATCTTCTTTTAAAATTCTTTTAAAGCTAATCCTATAGCTACAGTAAAATTTGGTTTGTTTTTTGCAACAATAGGTTCAAGTTTCTTGGGCACGTTAATATTAGCCCAGGGATTACCAACCTTAGCATTAATACCAAAAGTCTTATGTATATACTCCGGCAGACCTGGTAACAGGGCTCCTTCACCACTCAAGAAGAAATCCCCTGGAGGAGGTCTTAAAGTTGTAGTTTTGTAAAATTCAATCCCTCTTTGTACTTCAACTAACATAGCATCTAATATTGGGCTTAATGCATTGTAAACCTTGTTTTCTAAAACATTTTGAGTAACTCCATAATTTCTCTTGTATTGCTCTGCTTGAGCATATTCAAAACCAAACTGATTTACTAAAGCCTGTGTCATAGAATCAGACCCTATCGCTATACTTTGGGAAAAAATCATTTTGCCATCGTACATGACACTCAAATCTGTAGTTTTAGAGCCAAAATCCAATGCTACCATATGCTTTGCCTCAGTTGCTTTGTAAATTGCTCTACCCATAGCTATAGATTCCGTTTCTATAGCGAGAGTTTCAAGACCTGCTCGTGAAGCAACACTCAAATACAAATCTATCGTTTTTCTAGGAGCAGCAACCAAAAGGATATTATATGAACTTTTAGCTTCATCAAAGCTTAAAACTACATAACTCATCTGAACCTCCTCTATTGGAAGAGGTATATATTGCTTAGCCTTAAAAAATACTGCTGTCTCTAATTCATTTTCCTTAAGACCAGGCAAAGTTATATACCTAGTAAAAACAGCTGACTCTGGTATTGCTAAAACCACCTTTTTGTTACGAATACCCGCACCTTTAAACAATGTTTTTAAAGCACCAGATAACTTTTTCTGTTGACCCACATCTTCACTGTTTAAAACCCCAGCTGGTATAGATTGGCTACCAAAAGCAACTAGGGTAGGGTTAGACCTGATATTCCCTAATTCCACAGCTTTAACAGAATAATTGCCGAAATCTATTCCTACATGATCGGGCAGCTTAGACATAACTTTACCGTACAAAATTATAAATATATCACTAATAATAAGTTAACAAAGAAAACATACAATGTCAATCAAAACTATCAATGATATTAAGAAAGACATTTTTTCAAATACTTATAACAAAAAATCATAGATAAGAAAGTCGTCTAGTTTGTACAACAAAAGATTTGCGATATGTAGGGCTACCATCAGCATCACGATAATTTGATAAACCACCCACACCCCAACGAGGTTGCATATCAATATCTATTTCGTAATAAACATTAACATTTGTCGTATAATTTCTAATACTTAATCCCTCAATATATACAAGGTCAGAATTTAATACGACAAAATTCTTTCTAAAATCTGTACCTGTTGCACTTGGAGGGAAACACTGCTCTGGTTCATAATCATTTGCCCAATCACCAACAAAATTGACTGCACTACGAACAATATGACCCTTAATTTCCCCATCATCTTCTTCATTAAAAAACCCTATACAAACAACTCTGTCAGTTTCCTG
>PWIP01000005.1 GCA_003560355.1 Candidatus Dojkabacteria bacterium
CGCTGTAGTTTCAGCTGTAGTCGCCTCAGTCGGTATTATAAATACTATGATAATGAGTATTTATGAACAAACAAGAGAAATAGGCATTATAAAAGCAATAGGAGGGTCAAATTTACAAGTACTTGGCATATTTTTAATCCAATCAGGGTTTATCGGGTTTTTTGGCGGGTTATTAGGTTTGTTGATAGTGTATTTAGGTATGTACTTCTCTGATCCTTACCTAGTAGAAATACTCAGAGATAATAATTTTAATGTTGAGCAATTTTTCCAATTTGATCCTGTTTTGACAACAATAATAATAATGGCAAGTATATCGGTTGGAATAATTGCTGGGGTATATCCTTCAATAAAAGCAGCAAAGTTAGACCCTGTTAAAGCCCTAAGCTTTGAGTAGTTTTCTTTTGATACATTATCGTCGCTATAAACGTAGTTATCGGTATCGCTGAAACTAAACCTATTGTACCAACTAAAGTTCTCACTATTTCCATACTTACAACTTCTAAACTCAAAACATAATTAAGTGGTAGTTGTGCATTCACAAAAATTATTAACAAAGGCATAGAAGCACCAGTATAGACCAGAACTAATGTGTTAATCATTGAGGCCATATGATCTTTGCCAATACTCATAGCTCTGGCAAAGATTTCCCCTGCTTGAAGTTTTTCACCAACTTCAGAAATTTGCTTAACAATGGCAACTTGAGAAATGGTGATATCATCTAAAACTCCAAGAGTACCAATAATTACACCAGCAAGTAACAAACCTTCAATATTTATAGCGCTATTAACCATTGTAGTTATGAGCATAGTCTCTTCCAAACCTTGCCCCGTTATATTTGCTGCTCCCATGAAAATAAGGGCTAAAATTCCAGTAATAACAAGTGCTATAACTGTGCTAAATATAGCTATAGTAGTTTTTTTATCAAAACCATGAGAAAGATAAAAATTTACAGGAATAATTATAATCGCAGTAACAATGGATATAAAAACAGGACTTGCACCTGAAAGTATTTGTGGGATTAAAAATGTAAAAATCATTAAAAATGAAAAAGCCAAACCAAGTACAGCCCCAATAGTTCTTTTTGAAGAAATAATGAGTGCAAGTACTAAAAAGACCAAAAAGAGAATCAAAAGAACATTTTGCCTATCATAAGAAACAACAGCATAAGATGTTTCTCCATCTGGTGTAACAAATTCAGAAAGAATCAGCCTGTCTCCCTCAGAATACTCTTGAACTCTCTGATTCTTCAAACTTATAACCTCTACCTCAACAACTTCACCCTTTTCCAAAAGACGAACGCTCAAGTTTGTTTCAACCTGTGTATCATCCAAACCATCTATTTCTATTTCCTTAGTAGAAATTATTTCCTCAACAATTCCTCTATGATAATTAGCTTCGTTGCGTTCAAAAGAATACGATATCGCTGTAAAAGAAAAGAATACTAGTAGAAATAGAATTGTTGTTTTTAAAACATTTTTCATATATAAATGATATTATTTCTTTAGAAAAAGAACAAGGTTTTATGAAAAAATCTTTTAAATGTCAAAACTGTGGTTTTTTAGTTGAGGTAGATGGATATATAGGGACAAAAAACAGAAATCACTGCCCAGTATGTCTTTACTCAAAACATGTGGATGAGAAAAAGCCAGGGGATAGAAAATCAAGTTGTGGAGGTTTAATGGAGCCAATAGATATTACATTTAAAAAGGAAAAACTAGATAAATATGGTAATAAAAAACAGGGAGAACTTATGATTGTTCATAGATGTAAAAGATGTAAAAAACAAATAAATAACAGAATAGCAGCAGACGATAATGAAGAAAAAATTATTGAGATTTGTAAAAACAAGGAAGATTTGAAAGAAGTGAAAACTCAGTTGTATGGTATTAGTAAAAACGAAGACTAATTTTTAAGTAGCAAGTTTTTCAATTCTTGGACATTATGTACAATATAATCAGGATTGTATTTTTTCAAATTTTTTTCTGAACACAATCCCCAAGTAACAGCTATTGATTTAATATCAGCCTTTTGGGCAGCCTCTATTTCATTGTTAGAATCGCCAATAATAACGGTATTATTGGTTTTCATAGAATTATTTTGCATTAAACTAGTAATATAATTAACCTTATCGTGTACTTCCAAATGCATGTCTTCAAAAATCCCTTCAAGACCAAAATCTTTTATTTCTCCAAGTATAGTTAAAGGACTGTCAGAAGAAAGAAGGTACATTTTTTTGTTTTTACTATGAAGGTTCTTAATTAAATCAACAATATTACTATATGGTTTCGCTTTAGGAAGTTGAGAAAAAGCTCTAAAATAGGCTTCTCTTTGTTCCTGCATAGTTAAATCTGGCAAATACTTATTGTAAAAATCCATATATGGTTGTTTCCAAGTATCTCTTAATTCTTCTAAAGAGATAGGTGGCTGGGAAAATTCTTTGAACATAATATTTATTAACTTATGGTGATCTTTTACAGCATCTTTGATAACTCCTGTCCAATCCCAAATAATGTTTTGCATAAGAATTTTTCTTCCTAGAGTATCATTTATTGAGCTCTGCCTGGAACATTAGGAATATTTTCTCTTATATCATCCACATCTATGTCTGGAATCTCTGGAATTCTTTCTGTGGGATCCTGTATATCTGGAAAGTCAGGGATATTAATTCCACGATCCCTTATTTCCTGCATTTTGCCCTCTGCTTCCTGCATTCTCTCTTTAACATTTTCTATTACTCTCTCCCTCTCCTGTTCTGAAGAAATTGCTTCCATAGCTTCTTCTTGCCCCCGCATACTTTGCTCCATTGCCTTCTCTATAGCTTCCTTAGCCTGTTCTGGGACTTTTTCATAAACATCCAACAAAACACCCTGATGCTTTGAAGTTGCTTCAGAAACTCTTACTAACAAATCATCCACATCCTGTCCTTTAGCTTTAGCTTCTTGGGCTTTCTGCAATGCTGTATTTAAATGTTCTTCATATCGAGTCAACGTTCTTTCAGATAGCTCTGTTTCTCCCCTTTGAGACAACTCGTTTACTTCTGCTAATCTTTTTTCAGATAAATAAAGCATGCGTTCAGCTTTTGCTTCTTCACTAAAAGTGAAAAAGGTTCCAATACTCTCAGACCAAGTTTTTAAAAAGTAAAGAGGATGTCCAGGAAGCATACCAGGCTCTGGCAAATCACTTCCCTGAGCATGTACAGCTCCTGTAAACAAAAAAACTGCCAAAAGTGTAAACAAAAAAGTCTTTAACATATTTTTAACGTAAAACAAATTAAATAAACTCTTAACAACATCCTACAATAAATGAATAATAAATCAAGGGAATGGTCGGGGAGACAGGACTTGAACCTGCGACCTCTGCTTCCCAAAAGCAGCGTTCTAGCCATCTGAACTACTCCCCGAATAGTGTTAATAGCAGATATTATACATAAAAAAACTAAAAAGCAAAAGAAAAAGGGGAGAATATCTCCCCCCTTTATTTCTTCTAAACAAGAATAAAAGCTTTAGACAGCATTCATTAACTTAATAGCGTATTCATAAAGCATAGGAATTTGGAATTTTTCGCCACTATTAGCTTTAACCATACCCATAACAATAGCAACGAGCATAGCAAGCCATAGTATTGGTACAACACACCATCCAAGAAAAGGGATAATACCTAAAACAAAAGAAACAACGAACATTGCTAGACCAAGAACAGTATATTGAGCTCCGTAGTATCTAACAAACTGATCGTCCTTTTCAACAAATAGAAGTATTAAACCGATTAGAGGTATACAGGCGAGAATAGCCTTTGTTTTCCCTTCCTCGTTAAATTTAATATCCTCAAACTTAACCTGAAGCTTAGCTTCTTTTTCTTTTGGCTCTGCCATAGACTTTTTATTTAAAAATTATATCTATACACTAAAGTATATGGCAATGAATGATAAATTTCAAGAGTAATGGTAAAATAACTTCGTTAAAATAAAACGGTGGTTTGATGTTAGAATTAAAAAATGTCTCTGCATATATAAATAAAGAAGAGAAGGTGTTAGAAAACATTGACGTACATTTTTCTAAAAATTCTGTTACTTTAATTTTAGGACCTAATGCTGCAGGGAAAACAACCTTTGCTGAAGTTCTCTCAGGAAGTGAAGATATTAAAACAAAAGGCAAGATTCTTTGGAATGTTAAGGATATAACGAAAAAGAAACTTCATGAAAGAGCAAAATTAGGACTTTTACTACTCTATCAAAATCCTGTTGAAATACCCGGTGTAAAAATCTTTGACTTTCTTTATGCTTCATATAAATCAGTAGTTAAAAAAGATATATGTGTTTGGGATTTCCATGAAATTATTTTGAAAAATCTTTCTGTATTAAAACTAAATGAGGAATTTTTACAAAGAAATATCAATGAAGGGTTTTCTGGTGGAGAAAAGAAAAAATTTGAAATACTACAAATGCTCCTTTTAAAACCAAAAGTCGCTATTTTAGACGAAATAGATTCGGGATTAGACATAGATTCTGTAAAAGATATTTTTCAAATAGTTAGAGATTATCAAAAAAAAGAAAAAGCAACGATAATATTAATTAGTCATGCCCCTAAAATTCTAAAATATATATCTCCTGATCAAGTATTACTCATACAAGGTAAAACTATTAAAGAGAAGGGAGATATTAAATTAGCAAAAAAAATACTAAAAAATGGCTACAAAGAAGAATAGAGAATTCCCAAAAGGTCTTAATGAGGATATTGTTAAAAGAATATCTGATATAAAAAAAGAACCAAAGTGGATGTTGGATTTTCGTCTTGAATCATTTGAAAAATTTAAAAAACTCCAAAATCCAAACTGGGGACCTAGTTTAAAAAATTTGGACTTCCAGAACATTAGATATTACACCACAGGGGCGGAGAAAGTTAATAACTGGGATGAAATACCTAATGAAATAAAAAAAACTTTTGAAAAATTAGGAATTTCTCAAAAAGAACAAAAATTACTTGCTGGAATTTCAACTCAATACGAATCTGAAATAATATATAGTCAGATAAAGGAAAAGTGGAATTCTCTTGGAATTATTTTTGAAACAACGGAACTTGCTCTAAAGAAGTACCCTGAACTTTTTAAAAAGCACTTCAGCCAATTAGTTCCAAACTCTGATAACAAGTATGCTGCTCTAAACAGTGCTGTATGGAGCGGAGGAACCTTTATTTACGTCCCAAAAGGTCTGAAGCTAACAATGCCTGTCCAAACATACTTTCGTATAAATACGCAAAATATGGGTCAATTTGAAAGGACGATAATAATAGCAGATGAGGATAGTGAAATTCACTACATAGAGGGTTGCACGGCACCACAATACATGACAGATTCTTTACATTGTGCTGTAGTAGAGGTTTTTGTTAAAAAAAATGCAAAAGTAAGATATAGTACAATGCAAAACTGGTCAAAAAACATATACAACCTTGTTACCAAAAGATCTATTGTTGAAAAAAATGGAACAATGGAATGGGTAGACTGTAATATAGGGTCAAAGGTTACCATGAAATATCCAGCTACAATTTTGAAAGGTGACGATTCAAAAGGGACTTTTCTTTCACTAGGGCTAGCAGATAAAGGACAAATAGCAGATTCTGGTAGCAAGATGATACACATTGGCAAAAATACAAAGAGTATTATTAACTCTAGAACTGTGAGTAAAAAAAACGGTTCAAGTATATACAGAGGTAATTGTAGAATAAGTAAAAATGCAAAAAACTCACACTCTATAATCAGTTGTGATGGGTTGGTTTTAGATAAAAAGGCAAAATCTTACTCATACCCAACAAATGAAGTGGCAAATTCAACAAGTATGATAGAGCATGAAGCTAAAATATCAAAGGTTTCGCAAAATCAACTCAAATATCTAATATCCAGGGGGCTTTCTGAACAAGAAGCTTCACATTTAATAGTTTCAGGTTTTGTAAAGCCAATTACCGAAGGTTTACCAATGGAATATGCTGTTGAATTAGATAGAATACTTGATATGTTTGTTGAAAAATGAAGAATATTGATTTAACAAAATTAAAAACGAAGTCATTTTTTACAGTAAATACCAATACCAGTTATTATTTCAAACCAAATGAACTGAAAAATATATCCTTAAAAAAAGAATGTCATTTTCAATTTAAAACTTCTAACATCTCCAGTCGTATTGTTTACCGAGCTGTAGCCCAAAAAGCTGTAGAAATGGATTTAAAAGTAGTTCTAAGTAGTATAGAAGAAAGTATACAGAATGTAGATGTATTTTTAGAAATATACATTTTAAATCTAGATGAGAGTAATAGTATAAGTATAGAGCCATTTTTAGAAATTCCACAGAAGGAGATAAAATTTGAACATAAGGTGACAATAGGAACACCAAACAAGATTTGGATTAGATATTTAAAAAGCAGAGGATTAACATATAACCAAGCTCTGAAGCTAATTTCCGAAAGTTTTATTACAGGATAGTACATCCTCTTGAACATTTATTCTGTTTGGGTATACTGGGGTATACTAACTTTTAAATCACAAGAAAGAGTGCAGGTGTCCATTACTGAAAAACAAGAAAAAACTTTAAGCTTTATTAGGGATTATTTCTTAGACAAAGGTATAGCCCCATCGTTATCCGAGTTGCAGGAAGCTTTAAGCATAAACACGAAAAGGGGTGTTGTTACACACCTTGAGGCTCTGGAGAAGAAAGGCTTTATTATAAGAACAGGAGGAGCACGAGGCATACAAATACAAGGCGAAGAGAATTATGAGTACCTTATAGGTATACCCATACTAGGCTATGCCAATGCAGGTACACCCTTAGCTACTGCACAAGAAGATTATATTGGAAAATTAAAAATAGATAGCAAATTATTAAAAAAAAAATCAGATCTATTTAGCCTAATAGTAAAAGGTGATTCCATGAATAAGCATTGTATAAATAATGTAAGTATGTCAAATGGTAATTACGCTATTATAGACAAAGGGGCTGAAATAAATGACGGTGATGCTATTTTAGCTATAATAGATAACTCTGCGACAATAAAAATTTTTAAAAAACAAAATGACGTTATCATATTATATCCAAACTCATATAATAAAAGTCATCAACCCATATATTTAGACAAAGGTAGAGAAAACATAATAAATGGAAAGGTAATTAGTGTTTTTCAAAATCCCACACTATAATACTCGCCAAGAACAAATCTTTTTGTTACAATGATTCGTTCATCATTAAAAAAGTTGTTTAAAAAATGAAAAATAATTTAGATATTTTAATAAAACAATTAATTGAAAAAATTCCTCAAGATTATCAAGAGGTAGTTTTGGACAGTATAGCCTGGGCAAAAAAAGAATACGAAGGACACAACAGACTTTCGGGAGAAAATTGCATTTTCCATGCTCTCAGAGTTGCAAACACAGCAACTGACTTACACTTAGATACAGATAGCGCTATTACTTCAATACTTCATTGTATTTTAAGCGATGAACATGATGAAAATAGAGAAAGAATGTACGAAGAAATAGAGATGAAATTTGGTAAAGAAGTTATAGACCTATTAGAAAATCTTCACATGATAAATAGGGGTACAGATAGCGATGAAACTGGGAGGAAAATAATAACGAGATATGTATTGAGAAATTCTAAGGATATTAGACCAATTTTAATAAAAATCTTTGATGTGCTAGACGATGTACGCACAATTCAATATCTTCCTGAGGAAGCAATCAAACTAAAAGCAAAAAAAGTCTTTGATATCTATGGACCTCTATGTTCCTATTTAAACTTAGAGCCTATTAAAAAAGAAATAGAAGAAATTGTATTTAAACACACTAAACCCGAAGAATATTTAGTAATAGAAGAAAAAATGAAAGAAGAGTCTCTTGATGAAAACCTTTTAGAACGTTATATAAAAGAACTTGAGGAGCTAACTAACATTTTGGATTATAAACCGAAAATCTTTGGAAGGATTAAAAGTAAATACAGTATGTACAATAAGCTCAAGAAATTAGAAAATGAAGGTAAGGGAACTGCTCTTTCTACAATTAAAGACAGAATGGCGATATCAGTAATTACACGCTCAAAAGATGATTGCTTTCTAGTAGGTTTAGCTCTTGAGGAAAAGACAAAAATTGATGAAAAAGAAACAAATGACTATATTACAGAGCCAAAACCTAATGGTTTCCAAGCTTTGCAAATGAGCATTTCATCCCCAAGAATAAAAGATATGTTTGTAGAGGTACAAATTTTGACCCATAAAATGTACTATGTAAATACCTATGGCCCCGCTTCCCATATTGCGTATAAAGCAAGTAAGAAAAGGTTTGCAAAGCCTACAGACTCATTTGATTGGTTAGAAGTACTTCACAAACAAATAATCAATTGTCAAACATTAAGCAAACAAGCCCGCTCAGTTCCAATACAGGCCGAAATTTTTGATGACTATATATATGTTTTTACTCCCAAAGGAAGGATTATAGAGTTAGTTAAGGATGCAACAGCTTTGGATTTTGCATATAGAGTACATACAAAAGTTGGGCACAATGCAACGTTTGCGCAAATAAATGAAGAAACAAAGGAACTTTCAACAAAATTAGAAACAGGCGATATTGTAAAAATCATAACCTCTAAACAAGATAAATATCCAAATAGAAAATGGATGGAATTTGCAATTGCAGATTCAACAAAGGAAAAAATAAGAAAAGCACTAAAGAATAAACCTACAGTAGGGAAGTAACATCTGGTTCATCAATTATTTCATAACCATCAAACACATTACTCTCGTCTATATCGTCAATTTCATTAAAAGAGAATTCAAAAGTACATATCTTCTCATCATCATTAAAAACCCTTATCTCTGAAATATAGTTCGTATCTAAGTCTAAAACTATTTCAGTACGTACACTATATTTTTGTAGCTCACTTTTCGGTGTATAAAAAAACCATTCCCACTCCCAAGTATCTTCATCTATTTGAGTTATGAAATCTTTATTTCTAGAATAATCATCAATCAAATCCTGAAGTATATGCTGACCGAGGTAGGATTTATAATAAAAATCGGATGTTTGTGTTACAGGGAAATACTCTTTTGTTTGTAATAAAA
>PWIP01000022.1 GCA_003560355.1 Candidatus Dojkabacteria bacterium
ACTTTAATCTTTGCTTCAGGAAATAATTTTTGCCATTCCTTCTTTTTTAAATATCGTATTTCTTCATATTCATTTTCGTCTTGATTCTCTTCTACATACTTTAACTTAAATTCCTTTTGTAGAGCTTTTTGACTATTTTCATCAAGTAAATGAAAAAATGGGAATCCATAATGAGGTTCAATAATTGTCCCCATATTAGGCACTACAACGAGATATTTTTTGCCAACTCTTTGTATTTCTTCACAAGTTTTTAAAAATGAATCTTCAGGTTGTATATGTTCCAAAACTCCAATACTGACTACGACATCTACGGAGTTATCTTCAAAAGGTAAAATATCATCCCGTCTTTGAATGTATTTGAAATTTGGTTGCCTAATTGAATTTTCATTCTCTGGAAATACATCTATGCCAATAATTGGATTTTCTTTGTTAAATTCTTCAAATGTATATCCTTTACCACTGCCAATATTCAGGACTTTTTCATGAGGTTGTAGATTTAATAGTTTTACAATCTTTTTGTACCTCTTTTTTTTTCTCTTAACCGGATTGTAAAAACTTCTAATGTTCATTGTTTTTTCTTTCTAAAGCTACCCTGAAACAAACAAATGCCTTTTAAAACAACTTTTTTACCTAAAGCCTCATTAATCTCTTTTGCAATTTCACTTATCGTTGCTCCAGTAGTAATTATATCATCCATTATAATTATCTTACTGTACTTGTCAATTTTAGGTATAAGGTTGGTATTAACTTCAAATATATTTTCAACATTTTTCTCTCTCTCACAATAGTCTAGGCTGGCTTGTGATATATTTTCCTGTTTTTTAAAAACAAAGTTTGTATTAACCTGAGCATTTACTTTTTGAGCAATCAAATTACAAAGAATTTCTGTTGGATTAAACCCTCTTTCTAGAGTTTTTTTTCTGTGAGAAGGTAATGGTATAAGTAGGGAATTTTCAAAATTTATTTTTTTTAATTTACTTTCAAAAAGAGAAAAAAGAAAATTACCAACTTGAAACCTATTCTTGTATTTAAAATTGTGAATTAATTTTTTAGAACATTCATTGTACTTCCACAAAGTTATTACACTTTCCAGAGAATTTGCTTTAACACACTGACTATGGGTTTTAAAGTTGTTTGAAAGTTTTTTACACATGTAGCAGTTTGGTAATGTAGGATATAGGTTTTTTTGACAAGTTTTACAAAGCCAAAGCCCTGTTTTTGAACAAACCAAACATTCTTTTGGAAAAAGGAAATCTAACATAAAAAAGTTTTAATATATTTTTATGAAAGTTTTTTGAAATATAGATTATTATTGTAAAAAGTCCCTTTTTATTATATTATTCTGAAGTTGACATACTTAAACAAACTTTTATTGTGAGAAAAAATTCTGTTCCAATAATTATGGTAGTGTTGGTGCTTTCCAAGATTTTGGGTTTTTTAAAACTCAGACTTATTGCTCAACTCTTTGGTGCTACACGAGAATTAGACCTTTTTTGGGCAGCTTTTACAATTCCAGATACTCTTTTTAATATAATTATTGCTGGTAGTATAAATGCAGCGATAATTCCTGTTTTTAGTAAAGTTTTGAATAGAAAAGGTGATGTTGATCTTGCAAAACTCTTCTATCGCTTAAATGTTCTTTTTTTGATTAGCATAATTTTTCTTTCATGTGTTGCATTTCTTTTTGCAAATCAAATTGCTTCTCTACTCGTTGGGCAGAATATTGCTATCGGCCTTTTGCGAACAGCAGAAGATATTACTGTAAGTGATATTAATTTTCTGGCTTGGTTAATTCGTATTATGCTTCTTTCTCCAATATTTCTTGGTTTGAGCAATCTTCTTTCTGGCTATCTTCAGGTTTACAAGAGATTTTTCATTACTGCAGTTGCCCCTCTTGTTTACAATATAATTGTGATATTTGTTGCGCTCATTTTCGTAAATAATTTGGGAATGGGTGTTGAGGGTATTGCTTGGGCAACTGTTTTTGGTTCTGTTTTCCATTTTCTTTCTCAAACTCCAGCCTTTATTAGAGTTTACAAGGAAAAAACACTTCTAACAAAGAACATCTATCAAGAAATGAAAGGTAATCTTTTAGGAGTTAAGGAAGATATTCAGGAAGTTGTTAATGTTTTAAGATTAGCAATTCCAAGAATTATTGGTGTTGTAGGCGAACAGATTAATGTTTTCATAAACACATTTATTAGCTTTACACTTTCTGGGGGTGCATTAAGTGCTTACAGATTTGCTTTTAGTTTACATCTTTTTCCTGTTCAAATAATTGGTGGTGCTATGTCTTTAGTAGCTTTGCCAAATCTTGCTGAGGCTTTTGCTAATGGAAAGATGAAAATTTTTAGGGAAATTTACAACAAATCTGTTCAAAAAGCTCTCTTTTTAATACTACCCATGGTAGGAATAATCTTAGTTTTGAGATTACCAATAGTTCGTCTCGCTTATGGTGTTGGTGAGTTTGATTGGTGGGCTACAGTAATAACTTCGTGGTGTCTTTTTCTTCTTGCTTTTGCAGTTTTAGGTCAAGTTGTTGCTAGTTTAAGTCTCCGAGCTTTTTATGCAATTCATGAAACGCGTTTACCTCTTCTCATAATTTTTTTGACAATTATTCTAAACATACTTGGCAGCTATTATTTTACAAACTTTTTCTCCCACTATTTTGACTGGAGACCTTTAGTTGCTGAAATAGGGAATGGAGGTACTTTGGAAGCGAGTAAATCTCTTTTAGCAGAAATGTCTGGGTGGTTTACAACAAGAAATATCTCTGACGCAGCTGTTGGTGGTTTAGCATTAAGCACTAGTGTATCATTTCTTTTTGAAGCAACTCTCTACATTATTCTTCTTAACAAAAAAGTAAAAGTAATTTCGTGGGAGCAGAGTATAAAGCCTTTTCTTAAAAAAATAACTAGTACTTTTGTAATGATTGTGGTTATGTACCTGGCATTTCGTCTTACAGACTTCAATCTTGACACCACTAGAACAGTAAATGTTTTTTTAATACTTGTAACAACAACAACACTAGGTTTAGCAGTATATGTACTTTGTTGCAAAATATTCAGAGTTCAAGAACTATCTTTAATGGTTGATTATTCAAAAAGTTTTTACAAATATGCAACCTCAAGGAAACTTTTGGTAGATTTACCTCTAGTTATGACAGATTATGCAAGTTTTTTTAGAATTAAAATGGATTCATTATTTAAAAAAGGTAAAAACAATGGCCAAGAAGAAAAGGAAGAAAACAACGAAAAAGAAGGTAGTTAAGAAGAAGGTTGTAAAAAAGAGACAGGAGAAAGAAGAAGGTAAGGTTTTTTCATGGCATTTACCTTTTTTGGTTGTTTTAATTCTCTTTGTTTCTTTTACATCTTTTAGCCTTCTTCTTTTTTCAAGAAATTACAGAGAATGGGTAGAGGTTTTTGAAGATTCTCCAAATGTAAAAAGACTTGACTATCAAAATGAATATGTAGATTTGGATGAAAAAATATTGCAATACAACGAAGTAGAAAGGGAATATGCATATGTTGAATTTGATGAGAGAGAATCGCTCTTTCTTCTTTCAAGAAGTTTGGATGAATCTTTGCCTGATTGGGTAGAAATTGAAAAAACTGCTTTAGAAACTTCAAGAGGTAATTGGAGATTTTTTGTTAAAGGAAAAGCTTTTAATATTTCATTACCTTGGTTTCAAATATCTCTATCTAAAGAAGATATACAGTCAGTAGATGTATATATAGAGGATATTTTTTTAGGAAATTTGAGTTTTAAAAATATTTACTTAAATTCCGTTGTAGAAAATGCAAACCAGGGTTTAAGTAGAGCTGTACAACTTGTAAATGATGGTAATTTTGCTGAAAGGGTTTTTGAAAACATTGAACTTGCTGAAGATTCACTAATTATCAGAAGTAGGAATATTTACTATTTTTAAGCTTTCAATTCTGTTTGGACAAATTGGAAGTCTGACTTCCAATTTGTCCAATGTCCTGATATAATTCAAGTATGATACAAAGGGATATAACAGGGAAATTGAAGAAGTCAGCTAAGTCCTATGGTGTAATATCCATAACAGGACCAAGGCAGTCAGGCAAAACGACTCTTGCTAAGGCAGTTTTTCCGAAACATGATTACGTAAATCTTGAAAATCTTAGAGAATTAGAGAAAATAAAGAGAGATCCACTTTCCTTTCTTAATTCTGTAAAAGGAGGAGTTATAATAGACGAAATACAAAAATTCCCTGATTTGCTTTCTTACATTCAAGTAGCTATTGATGAAAGTTTTAAGCCAGGGAAATTTGTAATAACTGGTTCGCAAAACTTACTACTCTTAAATCAGGTAAGTCAAAGTTTGGCAGGAAGAGTCTCCATAATTAGGCTCTACCCTTTTACAATTTCTGAACTACTCTCAAGTAAAAATAAATGCAAAAACTATATAGAGCAAATATATTATGGATTTTATCCAGCAATTTACGACAAAAATTTGAATCCGGTAGAATATTACGAGAACTATATAAACACGTATGTTGAAAGGGATGTTAGGACAATTAAAAATATAGGGGATCTTTCTACTTTTGTTAAATTTTTAAAAATTCTTGCAACGAGAATAGGGCAACTGTTGAATTTATCAGAAATAGGTGCTCAACTTGGCATTTCTCACAAGACAATAACATCTTGGATTTCCATACTTCAGGCAAGTTACATCCTCGTTTTTTTAGAGCCCCATTATAATAATTTTGGAAAAAGAATAGTCAAATCTCCCAAAGTATATTTTACTGACGTGGGTTTGGCTACAAACCTTCTTAATCTAAATTCAAAAAACGAAATAGCGAACTACTATGCACTTGGAAGTCTTTTTGAAAATCTTGTAATTTTGGATATATACAAGTCAATTTTAAATAGTTCTTCCAATGATAATCTCTATTTTTTCCGAGATAAGACAGGTAATGAAGTAGATCTTTTAGTAGATAAAGGAAGCGAAGTTGTTCCTGTTGAAATAAAGTCTAGTTCTTCTTTTCATTCTGATTTTTTGAAAGGGATAGAATATTACAGGAGTATTAGTAAGGAGCAAAATTCTGGGGCAATAATATACACGGGGAAAAGTTCCTGGGATGTAAAAAACACCAAATTGTTAAACTATATTGATATTCCCAAAATTTTTGATTAATGAAGCTGGGATGTATGTTGTACAACATGCTCACCTACATTCCATTTTCTTTGACATCAAAGTGTTAATAATATACACTTTTACCATAGTTTTGCAAAAACAATTTAGGTTATGTCTGTATTAAAAAAGTGGAAATTACTTTTGGTGTTTTCTTTGGCATTTGGTCTTGCTTTGTTTCCATTGATTTTTGACGAAGTTCAAGCTTCTAGTTTGAGAAGTGCAAGTTTGTTTTTTGAAAAAATGGAAATAGATGCAGAAGGTGTAGGTATGATAGGGGTTTTTAAGCCAGGGAGTAATTTTGAATCAGGCAATGAACTAAAAATATCTTTTGAAAATTCTAGTGAAGGTGATTGGTGTAAAGAAAACAATCAAGAATTACAAATTACAGGACTTGCATCTTCAGATTTAGTAACGATAGATGAGGCTTTGCCTGGTGAAAGTTTAGAGGCAAGATGCTTTCAAAGTTCTGACGGAGACTATATCACTATAACTGGAATTGGAGCATTGCAGACAGATAGCTATGGTTTTGAGATAGATGGTCATGAAAATTTCTCTACGGGGTCTAATACTGGTAGAAATGAAATTCTTTTTGAATTATCCAATTCACCAAAACTAGAAACCAACCTTTTTAGTATATATCTTCTTTCTGATGGCAAGGTACATATTACTGCTCATGTAACGGATGCAGATACCGTCATATGTACCATTTCAACTGACCATGTCCCTCTTGGTGGTCTTTACAGAGGTGGTAGTTTTGTCACAGCTAGTCATACCATTGGTACAAGTACGACAGGTGGTTCAAAAGGCTACTATTGGTCTGTTTTTGGTCAAGGGGATGAGTCTGATGCTGGTTTGTACGATGTTGAAAGTGGATATATCATTAGGTCTTTAGGAAATACAGTCAACTTGTTAACAGGAGAAGGATTTGGCCTTGTTGTGAGCCCTCCAGCTGGTTCGGCAGTTCCAGAACATTTTCAAGCGGGAAGTGCTGGAGTTTTTGGTTCAATCCGCTCTGGTTTTGACCAAGCTAGATTAATTTTGTACAGGGAATCGGGACAACCTGAGCATGAGGAAGCAACTGTAACTATAGGGGCGAGAGCGGCTGTTGGTGCTGCTATCGGTAGCTATCAAGAAATTTTGACATATTCTTGTGGTGGTTATGTAGGTGGATACGTTCCTTTAGCTCTTGTAGTTGTTCCAGAGGTTCTTAATTTTACAACTGGAGAAACAGAAAAAACCTTTGCTGTTTCTAATACAGGCACTGGGGTTTTGGAATGGAATGTTGGTGATATTGACTATGTTAGTGGAGATAGTGATTGGGTTGAGAGTATTGAGCCAAGTGCTGGGAAAATTCGTACAAGTACAGATAATATTGCTGTAACAGTAAATCAAGATGATGTTAGTGAGGGAGAACACAAAGCTGAGGTTCCAATTACTTCTTTGGGTGGTGGAAGTAGCTTGTTAACAATTAATCTATTAAGAATTGCAGCTTTAGCTGAACTTACTACAAAAACCCCTTATGATATTGAAACAACTTCTGCAAAATCTGGTGGAATAATTACTAATGATGGTGGTAGCGCAATTACGGAAAGAGGTGTTTGTTATGCTACGGAAGCTGAACCAACTGTTTTGGATGATTGTACAGACGATGGTACTGGTGTAGGAGATTTTGATAGTGAAATAACTTCGTTGAGTTCTGGAACAAGGTATTTTCTAAGAGCTTTTGCAGAAAATTCTGAGGGTGTTGCATATGGTAATGAATACAATTTCATAACTAAACCTTTACTTTCAGCAAATCCAGAAAGTAGAGATTGGGATAATACTGATGCAGAAGTAGATATTAGTACTTCTGGAAATGCTATGTTAGGTATTGAATACTGTTGGACTGCAGAAGACAGTTGTGTACCAGATACTTACGAAGAATTACTTTTGGTTAACGCAATAAAAGAGGATACTGGGATTTGGAATTTATGTTACAGAGGTAAGAATATTGATGATGAAAAAAGCAGTATATTTTGCTCAGGCACTTACAAAATAGACAAGGTTTTGCCTGAAGTTTGGGCAGATAATGCAAGTGAAACTTGGTTCAATACCCAAAGAATAGCCACAGTATCAGCAACTGATGAGTATAGCGGTGTAGCTCAGGTGAGGTACAGTTGGGGAACTGACGATATGAATCCTGACTGTGATGATGGTGGAATAGCTATGGATTTGGAAGAAGATAATCCACTAGAGGCTCCAGCTGGAGGAACGACTCTCTACCTTTGCGTAAGAGATAATGCAGGTAATACAAATGTATGGAGTGGAACATATAATTGGACGGGAGAAGAACCAGAGGTGGGAGACCCAGAAATTTATGTTGGTAATCAATATGAAGAAGGAGAAACAATTTGGTTTAATGGAGAGATAAGTTTGAGAAGTAGCGTAAGTGATCAAGGAGGTGGTAGTTTAAATACCGATAGTTGTGAAGTAAGTATTAATGAAGGAGATTGGACAAGTATAGGGGTAACCTACTCTAGTGGTACAACTAACTACTGTGAATACAATGATTACGAACCAAACGCAGACTTTAGTATACGCTTTAGAATTCAAGATAGTGCAGAAAACTGGGGTGAATCAAGTTTGGGAGAATTTACATATGATAATGAAGCTCCAACAACGACTGCCACCATAACTAGTCCTCCGGGAGTTAGTACATACACTTGTGGAGATTGGACAGATGATGATGTACGAGTAGTTCTTGAATGTGCAGATAATGTAGATGGTAGTGGTTGTGATAGTGTCTCCCCTAAGTATTGTATCCATACAGAAGATAATTGTACCCCAAATACTAGCTACACCAGTGCAGTAGATATAACTGATGAAGGTACTAGATATTTCCGTTACTTCTCCGAAGATAATCTAGGTAATTCAGAAACAGTTCAGAGTTGTGAGATTAATATAGATAAGACAGAACCTTATATAACATTTACCAATGATTCAGATAGTGATAATTACTATAATGCAACAACGTTTGCAGCAGTAACTAACCCAGTAAAAGCTCAAGACAGTAGTAATTCGGGACTTAAAACATTTAGATATGCTTGGACAGATTCTGTAAGTGATCCAACAGGAATAAATAGTACAACCTGTACAGGAGGAACCTCAGTAACGTTGACAGAAGGAACTTTAGAGGAAGTATTAAGTACAGCCTTAGAAGGCAGACCAACGAGTTCGTCAGATAGTCACTATCTTCATGCTTGTGCAGAAGATGTAGCAGGTAATGTTACAAAATCTTCTTCTAGATATTACCTTGATGTAGATGGACCAGAATTAGAAGCTAGTAACGCAAGCGAGACTTGGTTCAATACTGAACGAACAGCCATTGTTTCAGCTGTTGATGCTCATAGTGGTTTAGCAGAGGTAAGATATAATTGGAATGATGATATCTTTGATGAACTAGATGATTGTGGAGAAGATGAGGAAGCATTAACTAGTCATGAAGCAGAACTGAATGCACCTTCAGGTGGAGCTACCCTTTACCTTTGTGCATTAGACAATGTAGGTAATCGC
>PWIP01000071.1 GCA_003560355.1 Candidatus Dojkabacteria bacterium
ACTTTGAATGAACATGAAACTAAAGTACAAAAATATTTGAGATAAAAATTATGGCAGTAAATATAAAAATGAATGACAAATCAATAAACTTAGGAGATAAGGTCGCTAGCAAAGGCAAAAAAAGGCCTAAGAAAAAACTTCTAATTATAGCGACCATAATCGTTCTACTATTCAGCACACTACTCCTTGGTGGCTATTATCTTACTCAAAGAGCTGGAGTTAAATTTGGGATAACAGATATTTTTAACCCAATAAAAGCAAACCCTCAATTAGAAAGAGATAGTTCTGGAAAGTATACAAATGCTCTTCTTGTAGGTATTGATAGTCGCGGAGAAAATAGTGGATTACTAAATACTGATACAATTATACTTGTATCATACAACTACGATGACAAGAATGCTGTTATGACATCAATACCAAGAGATTTTTTTGTTAAAGTACCAGCCCAAGAAAGATATACAAAAATAAACAGCATATATGCTATAGGCGAAAGAATAGAGCCAGGAAGTGGATTAGACTATCTGCAGAGAGTTGTTGAAGATATGACTGGAAAAGAAATACAATATCATGGGATGATAAATCTTGTGGGATTTGTTGATTTAATAGATATAATCGGTGGTATTGAAGTAGATGTAGAAAACTCATTTACAGATTACAGATACCCCGTTGAAGGTGCTGAAAGCAGATATCAAACTATTTCTTTTCAAAAGGGATTACAAACTATGGATGGTAAAACAGCCCTAAGATTTGTACGTTCTAGATATTCAATGGATGCACATGAGGGTTCAGATTTTGCTAGAGCAAGAAGGCAACAAAGAGTATTAACTGCTGTAAGGGAAGAGTTGCTTTCGTCTTCAACATATCTTAATCCTAGAAAAATATTAGATGTTGCTAAAATCCTTGAAAATAATATCAAGTTCTCGGAATTTACAAATGAAGAAATTCAAGCAGGGTTAAAACTTGTACAAAAAGAGGGCATAGAAACATATTCTTTTGTTTTAGATCCAAGCATTGCCAAATTTAAAATAATAACAGACAAAGGTTTAGCAGGAAATGGCTACACTATAACTCCAATAGCAGGTCTTAATAGATATGAAGAAATTCAAAAATATATATATCATGCTCATAAAAAGCCAACCCTTTATTCAGAAGATCCAACCATCCTAGTCTATGACATAGGAATAGGATATAACGAGGCCTTAGAAAAGACTCAAAAATTTCAAGAAAGACACCCATATATACAAATACAATACATGGGTACTTTGATGAGTGATATGGAGGGTAATTATTTTTACAGCCTATCTGAACTAGGAGAAGAAATAGATGAAAAAATAGCGAAGAATTTCTCAATGAACCTTACTCAAGAGCCAGAATTTATCCAACAACAGATACCAAATGGTGATTACATAATCCTACTTGGATCAAATGATTAAAGTACTTGAAGGTGAAAATTCATTTCTTTCAAAACAAAAACTTCAAAGTTTAATTAGAGAATATATAGAAAAAAAACCAAATTCTACTCATAAAATAATGGATGCTACTGAGGTAGGTATCTCAGAAATAATAAATGAGTATGAAACACAAGATATGTTCTCAACTAACAAACTTCTTGTGATAAAAAGATTGCTATCAAATAAGGATCATAAAGAATTTGTAGAGAAAATTGTTAATACCCAAGACTCTTCACAAAGCGTTGATTTGATAATTTGGGAAGAAAAAAATATCCCTAAAAACACAAAATACTACAAACTTCTTAAAGAAATAAATGCTATTGAGTCATTCACTAAATTTAACAAAAGAACCTTTCAAACTTGGGCAAGAGAATATTTAAAAACAAAAGAACTTGAAATAGATGAACATATTTTTAAAACTCTAGTTGAGATAACAGATTATAACCCACATATTTTCATTAATGAAATAGAAAAATTTTTACTATCAGATAAAACCAAGATAGGTTTGAAAAATTTGGAAGAAAACATAAATAGCACTTATACAAATACCATATGGGAATTTATTGATGCAATAAATACAGAATCTAATACAGAAAAACATACAGAAATCATGCTTAATCTTTTAAAAAACGGAACTGATCCACATTACCTAATGATTATGTTGGCAAGAAATACAAAACAATTGATTTTAATTAAGCAAATGTTACAAGAAGGGAAAAAGGACAAAGAAATTGTATCTGCTTTAAAAATACCTCCTTTTACCCTACCGAGATTAAAAAATATTGCTCAAAAAAGTAACGAGGAAAAACTCTTAAATATTTTCGAAAAAATCTATAACCTAAACTACGAAAGCAAAGTTGGCAATATTACAGCAGAATTAGGCCTAATTCTTTTAATAACTCGATTGAATTGACACTCTAAGGTATATCATTTAATATTGTCATATATTAAAAAAATGATATGGATAGCAAAAAAACCCAAACAGTTGTTGTTGTAATACTTGTCGTTACCGCTTTACTTGGAATTGCAGGAGCGTTTTTTGTATACAATTTATCCACCCAAGATGAAATAGCAAGGGAGCGAGGGGAACACGGGGAATTTTGTGCATGTATAACGGCATATACAACTCCAGAATGTAATGACTGTAATTGCACACAAATAGAAAGCCAAGCTCTAGAATCAAAAATTGGAGAAATTGTTGATGGGGTTTGTACTCTAGATTGCAACAATACGGAGGCAGCTGTAGGACAACAAGAGATGATAGAGTGTCTAATACCACAAGTAAGAGGTACGAGCTGTCATTCCATAAGTGTCAGAGATGTCAGTACTAGAGAACTCATTATCCCCCCAATACCTACTAATGATCCAGTTTTGATAACGGCAAACTTTGTCCCAAGAATAATTGGAGGAGATGAGGAAAATTTTACAAAATACATGTTTGTCATAAATGGTATAACAAGCGAAATACCTTCAAATGAAATCACACCAACAAACATTAATGGTCAAGAAATTTATACACCAGAAATAGAGTTTGATAATTTTCAAGGAGTAGACACTTTGACTGTACAAGCTATTGGATATTCCGATAAAGATCCAGAAGGAGATTCGTCTAGTAGATACTGCTACAAGCAATACGATTTAACATCAGAGAGAGAACCTCTTTGTTCAAATTTAACTGCATATACGCAAGAAGGAGAACAACCCAATACAATAGAGATTAACCGATTAGAATTAACTACACCAAATTTGACTCAACAGGATAAAATATCCATAGAATTTAGTTTTGAAAATGAAAATATCCAAAATATAAGAACCGAAATAATACCACAAGAATTATTGGAAGAAATAATGGTCAACGAAACAATCTTTTTGGAATATGGTCTTCTTTACTTACAACCCCAACTATATACACAACAAAACACATTCCCAATACTGGACAGCGAAACTCTTGGTACAGAAGAAATATTACTGAGAGCTCAAGTTTATGTAAATGATGCTCCTGTAAACTCAAATCTTTGCAGAGAGAATATAGACCTAATCGCTATTACCGACAGAGATGTAGATGAGGATAGACAAGATGACGATCATGATGAAATAGATATTGATACAGATATTCAAGTAAGCATGGAAGGCCCTTCTTGTGTGAGAAAAGCAGCAGATGAGCATTCAGTTAGCAGAACAAATTACCGTATAACAATTACAAATAATACCGAAATCCCAGAAGAGATAACAAACATAACTAATAAATTGCCTTTAGGTTTCAGATACGTTGAGCAAACAACAACTATAAACAACAACCTCATAAGCGATGAAATATTAGACATTACTGCAATAGGTGAATCACAAGAGCTTGTTTGGAGACATGATTGGACTATAGAACCAAATACCTCACTAGTTTTAGAATACGGTGTTAATGTTACCCATAATGCAATAGATGGGGAGAATCAAAATGAAGCTGTTGTAACACCAGTAAATATACCAGAACATATGGATGGACTCAGAGCAGAAATTGTAACTCTCGTTTCCGACGAATGCGTACATGAAGAAGAATTACCAGACACAGGAATCATTAGACATGTCAGTTTCTTAATCGGTATAGCAACACTACTCTTTGGAATATTAGTATACCAGGGTAGGATAGATATCATAGACAGAACAATATTCAAAATAATAAGTGCTAAAGCTGTAAAAAGGAAATTAATGTCTCCACAGGAATATTTAGAAGATAGTATATTAGAAGAGGATGAAGAAGATTAAAAAGCTTGAGTATTAATTACAATGGGCGCACCTTCTAAACCGTACTTAACACCGTCAGAAGAAATAACCAAATAGTAGACTTTTGAAGGTTTAAGATTTTCCACAAATACAGAGTGTTTCTTCGTCGCCACATTATTATCCCCATTGATGGCGATATAATTTATGGAATCAATGGTATCACCATACCGAACAAAACCCAAACATTCATCTGCTGTTTGCCATTCAACAACAAAAGAGTTAGACGAAATATCCTGTATTTGTAAATTAAGAGGTACACAACTTGCATGTAAAACCCCATCCTGCTCATTCAAAATATCCCTGTAATAAAAGAAGAACAGAGTACCAGATATGACCAACAAAATAGAAATAATAGTAAGAAGGATATTGCTCATACATCTAATCCGTTACAACTAAAAAAAACTCTTCATCCACATAAAGACCCTCCTTCTCTATTCGCAAAATAAAGCTAACTGTTCCAAGTTCATTAGGAGTACCACTAACTACCACTCCATCAAAAGTAAGCCAATTAGGACTTTGTAAGAGAGTTAAATTTTTGGAATCATCCGAAGGTGCTACTCTCGGAGTAAAAGTATAAGTTTCACCAATAATCACACTGTTTACAGGCTCATTAATAATCTGAGGGAAAGATTTATCATAACCCTCATCCATAACCTCAACTTCATCAACAAACCTCTCAGGATACTTTCTTTCATTGTAATTTCTGAGAATAACAGAACCTACTACAACAAGAAACATAAACAAGACAAAAATCATTATAAAAAATTTCATGGGTTTAGCCTTCGGTTCCATACCAATCAGTATAACAATTCTATCCTTTATTTACAAAACAGCACAAAATATATATAATAACACCAACTAAATATTATTTTACACTACCATTTTACATGCCTAATCTGAAAGCATCTATTAAAGACAACCGAAAAAGTCAAAGAAGAACTGAAAAAAATCTTAGAATGAAACGAAGATACAAAAATGCAATTAAAGAATTTCAGACACATCTTAAGAATGAAGACTTTGAAAATGCGAAGAAGTCTCTTTCTAAAGCATACGAATTGGTTGATAAGGCGGCAAAAACAAAACTTTTGAAAAAACAGACTGCTTCTAGAAAAAAGTCTAGATTAACAAAACTTTTAAACAAGACTGCCTTAAATGTCAAAACTACTTAGAAAATTCTTACAAAACATGATTTTACCAGCAGCCCTTCTGGTTGTTTCCAAAGTTGCTGGTTTGTATTTCGCTATTACATTTTTTAATCTAGATTTTTTTTTAGAAACTCGCCCAGAACAAGTATATTCTTTACAAATATATTTTACTAATCAAACAGACACACTATTAGCCAGCTCAACATCAAATTTCACAATGTTTCTAACAATGTCATTAATGACCATATACTTTTTAGTAAAATATCGCCTTTTAATTCTCTCAGCTTACAATCCAAGAGTTTTAGTTAAATTAAATAATCTAAATTTAATGCCCTGGGTCAATGACAAAAGGAATACTTTTTTAAGAGTATTTACCTGGAATATTTTTCTTTGGATTACAAGTATAGTCATAATAGCTGACGTTATTTCTCAGAATTCCTTTTCCTGGATTGCCATAATATCTTTCTTAGTAGCTACAACATCTACATGGGTATTAGTAAGAACATTTGAAATTGAAGGAGAAATCATCTATCCTCATAGTGAGATATCTAATCTTTGCTAGAGATGGAAATAGACAAAAGAGAATTATCAAGAATAAATATTAAGTTTGGGAAGTTTTTTGACCCATTTTTAATTTTAGCAATACTATTCATATTAACAACATCAATATTAGCTGTTAATAACCTTTCTCCACGAACTTTTTCAAAAGAACAAATGGCAAATGTCCTTGGAATACAAGAGGACAGCGAAATTAACTTTACACTCATAAGAGGAAATCATAACTACATTACTTCCGAAAATTTGGAAGAAAGAGGCAAGAATCATTTTAAATATACAACTCTTGTTACAAAGCCACCTGAAGGGAGAGTTTCTAAACCAATCATACAAATTGATGGATTATATGAAGAAAAAGAGCTTAAGATACTATTAAATTATACAAACCTAAACAACGCAAAAATCTCAATATTTGATGAATCACAGGATACAAGCTATATATTACAAAAAGACTCACAGAACTATTCACAAAATATTAACATTAACCAAAATACAAATAACCTCTACCTAGTTATAGAAAATGTAAGACCTGTTTTCTTTAATCAATATATAGAAATAAATTTCTTTTTGAACCCCTAAAACTTTGCTATACTCCTACATATAATGTTGCAAAATTACAAACAAGAAAAAATTAGAAATTTTTCCATAATTGCTCATATTGATCATGGTAAATCAACTTTAGCAGATAGATTTCTTGAACTTACAGATAATGTAAAGTTCAGAAACAAAAAAAACAGCAGGATAACTGATACACTAGAAATAGAGCAAGAAAAAGGAATTACTGTAAAATTACAAGTAGCTAGGATACCTTGGAAAGGATACCTATTAAACTTAATAGATACTCCTGGTCATGTAGATTTTTCGTATGAAGTATCTCGCTCTCTGGCTGCTTGCGAGTCAGCAATACTTCTGATTGATGCACAACAAGGAATACAAGCCCAAACTATATCAAATGCTCAAAAAGCTTTAGACCTCAATTTAGAACTCATACCTGTTCTAAACAAAGTAGATTTACCTGGAGTTGATATTCAAAAAAGAATCAACGAAATAGAGGCGTACTTAGGATTTAAAAAAAGTGAAATAATAGAGGTTTCTGGAAAAACGGGACAAAATATTGAAAAACTTCTAGACGAAATTATTAAAAAACCATCTCCAAAAGGAAAAGAAAATACAAATTTCAGGGGTCTAATTTTTGACTCCTTCTATGATGAACATAGAGGTGTTGTACTCTCAACAAGGGTTTTTGATGGTGAGGTAAAGAAAAATAATAATCAACTATATCTTTTAAAAAAAGAAACTCATTTTAAACCAACAGAAATTGGAATATTTTTACCCGACATGGAAAAAATTGATAAATTAAAAACTGGAGAGGTAGGATATATTGCCACAGGGTTAAAAGATATACAGTATTTTAGCGTTGGAGACACAATATCCACAGTACCAGATGAAAAACCTTTTGAGGGTTACAAAGTACCTAAACCTAATGTTTTTGCAACTTTCTTTCCTACAAATCCAGAAGACTATGAAAATTTAAAAATTGGCCTTAACAAACTTTCTTTAAACGATGGAGCTCTTAGTTTTACAGAGCAAAAATCAAGTATTTTAGGTGCAGGATTTAGATGTGGATTTCTAGGACTTTTACATATGGAAATCATCCAAGAAAGGCTAGAAAGGGAATACGATATTGACTTGATAATCACAGCTCCTACAGTTGCATACAAAGTAATTACAACATCCAATGAGGAGATTAAAATAGAGACACCACAAGAGATGCCAGATCCTTCTTCAATTAAAGAAATTTATGAACCTTGGGTAAGAGTAAAGATTTTTACACCACAGGAATATATGGGAAATATTATGACACTATGTAAGGAAAAACGAGGGGAGTACGTAAACACTGTTTTCCTAGGAGATGAAAGCTCAAGAATTAAAGAACAGTTTTTACAAATAGAATTTGATATGCCTCTGGCTTCTTTAATATCAAACTTTTTTGACACAATGAAGAACATTTCAAGTGGTTATGCCTCAATGGAGTATGAACTAATTGACTATTTCCCAGCAAATGTTGTTAAAGTTTCAATTCTTGTAAACAAAGAGGAGGTTTCTGCTTTAAACTTTTTAGAAATTAAAGAAAATGCTCAAAAAAAAGCCTCTAAACTTCTTAGTATTATGAAAACAGTAATTCCAAAACAACAGTTCCAAATTCCACTACAAGCTGCAATAGGTGGAAAAGTTATAGCAAGAGAAGATGTAAAATCTCTCAGAAAGAACGTAACAGAAGATCTTTACGGAGGTGATTACAGTAGAAAGAAAAAGCTTCTTCAAAAACAAAAAAAAGGTAAGAAAAGATTAAAACAAATTGGTAAAGTAAATATACCACAGGATGCTTTCTTGGCTATTTTAAAGACTTAGATAAATTGTTAACACTATTATTAATTTTATGGAAATAATAGCAGAAAAAGAAAAAACTAATATAGAAAAACTCAAGGGATACATATCAGAAATTGATAGTCACTCTTTTCCACAGAAACCTTTGAGTATAGAAGTGGATGAGAAGAATACCATCAAAGAAGAGGCAGCACACATTTACGAGAAAGATGAAGCAGGAAATATAGTAAAACACTATTATATGATAAACAAAGATTTAGATAATAAACAAGACAGTGATTATTCTCTCTTTGGCATTGCAATACATGAAGTTCGTCACAGAGCTCAATTGGAAATATTAGATCAAAAAGACCTTTTCA
>PWIP01000070.1 GCA_003560355.1 Candidatus Dojkabacteria bacterium
CACCTAAAAACTATCTGTTCCTTCCCTCCTTTTTTTCTTAAAGCAACAGGCTCCAAAATACCCCTACATCTATTCAATCTATCCCCCGGTTCATTATCAACATGCAAACCAAAAAGGCAGTAATTACAGTGATCCCTTGAACTTGTTGGATGAAGTTCCACCTCTTTACCACAATTAATACAAACGAAGCTTTCATTTCTCTTTTTAAACATATCACATTCTCTCCAAAGGCTTAATTCTCAAAAGTGACAAACCATCCCTCAAAACCTCTCTAACAAAACAAACAACCAAAATTCTAGTAGCCCTTTCAACACCCTTTGCTTCTAAAACCTTCTCCGTCTCGTACATTTGGCTAAAAAGCTTAGCTAAATCATACAAATATTCAGCCATTATACTAGGCAAATAGTTATTAGCAGATGCAACAACCACATTAGGATAATCCAAGCACTTCAGTAGAATCTCTCTGTTAATATCCGTAAATTCAAACTCTTGAGTATTTTCCTGCTCATCAACATTTTTTAATATATTACAAGCCCTAGCATATGCATACATAATGTAAGGACCACTCCTACCTGTAAACTTCACTGCTTTTTCTAAGTCAAATTTCATATCTTTAAATGGATCAGAAGACAAAAAAGCATATTTCAAAGCTCCAACGGCCACATCTTCACTATCCGTAGCCTCCTGAACAATATCTAAAAGTTCATCACCTGAAAGCTTTTCACCGTCTCTAGAAGACATTTTTTTACCATCTTTGTCAAACACATAGCCGTATGCCAAGTGATACAAATTATCAATTGGCAAAAGCCCTAAAGAATCAATCAAGGAAAAAAGTCTTTGAAAATGAGTTATTTGTTCATTCCCCACAACCCAAATCGCCAACCAAGGATTAAATTTTTCAACCTTAAGCTTAGTAAGGCCAAGATCTTGGGTATGATACAAAGAAGTTCCGTCGGATTTTAAAAGAACAACATCAGGCACACCATATTCATCTTCAAGTTTTGCAACAACAGCACCATCAGAAGTTTCTACTATTCTTTTACCATCTATATTATCCTTAACAATTTTTTTGCCAACTTCATATATTTCACTTTCAAACCACATATGCCCCATTTCTTCCCCCAATCTCTTCATTGTTTCCTTGTGCCCTTCTAAAACCCAAGAAATTACTTTTTTCCACAAATCAATAATTTCAGGTTCACCTTTTTCCCAATCAACTAACATCTTCCGAACTTCATTCTCAACTTCTTTACTTTCTTTAAACTTCTGATTTCCCAAAACATAATATTTATCTACAAAATGATCTGGCTTCAAACCTTCTTTTTCAGGAGAAGAATCAGAGGCAAAATTTTTCAAGCCCCACATAGCTTTACATATTGGAAGCCCCTTATCATTAATTATATTATCGTTGTAAACTTTAAAACCAAGCTTTTCAAAGATACTTTTTAGGGATTGTGCTAAAAAAACATTCAAAAGATGACCCACGTGCATAGCTTTATTAGGGTTTGCAGAAGGGCTTTCAATTAAAATAACTCTCTTCTTACCTACATTGCAAGAAGAGAATGATTCAAAATTTGAAATAGATTTTGATATATGCTTAAATAGGTAGTCATCAGAAAGGAAGAAATTTACGAATCCGTTCTTGGCAACTTCAATTTTGCTAAAAACAGAAGAAACCCTCGTTTCACCAGCCAGTTTCACGGATACTTCTTCGCTTACTCCCGACGTTTTTTTATTTAAGGCTTTTGACACCTCAAAAGCGATATTTGTTGAAAAATGACCAAATTTCAAATTTGGAGATTTGAACAAAATCGTTTTGTTCTCAAAGTTAAAATCAGGATAAATCTCCTGCAAAATCCCTACGAGCAAGGCGTTTAACTCATGTTGCAAGGTGTTTTCATTAACAAAACCAAGAGATTTTCCTCTTCTTTTTTTCAAACCTTTCTCCCCTTTAGATTTTATTTGTGTTAATTTTTTTAGTTCAGAAACTACGTCTAAACTTTCATCTATACGTTTTACCCTAAAATCTATTTCTACCGGACTCTTTTTATGCACTATCCACTCACCTCCCAAGAAACCTTTCGCCTCTTTGGCAAATCCCTCAGCTAACTGACAAAGACTCTCCGAATCTTGCTTTAAACCTAGAAAACAAACAAAAGCATTTTTTGACTCACTGTCAATTTTTATCCTCTCTCCTTGAACAAAACCATCAAACCTATGGGTCACAGAGTGTTCATCAAGAAAAACCTTTTCTCCCTTCTTGCAAAATTCCACATCTTTACCTCCAGAAGGCAAAAAAGGCTTTTCTTCTTTCAAAACATCTAACTTTAAATCCCCAAAAACCTTGTCTAAATCTGCATAAATCCCATCAATGTTATTTTCTAAAACAAAAACATTAAAAAAATTAACAAACGGATTAATATTAGGAAGTTTCTTTTTCCCTTTCAGTTTTTCTAATTTCAATACAATATCACGACTCTTTGGAGTTCTGTTATTAATACCCTTTGCCACAACAAAACAAAAGGAATAATCTTTTAAAAATTCTTCTGCTATTTCAAACTTCATATCTTTCATTATTACATTAAAACACACACCCAGAGGGATTCGAACCCCCAACCTTCGGTTCCGAAGACCGACGCTCTATCCAGTTGAGCTATGGGTGCCTCCCTTACGTTGACATTATATCAAAAAAAGACATTCAAAAAGTTTCCAACTCAACTTTTAATATATCCCTAATATTTTCCCCTAAATTTCTTGCAAAACCAACATCTTCAACAAAGTTTTCCAAATCAAAAGCTATACTTTTTGTATCAACATTATCTATTTTCTCCAAAAGCCTTAACTTCAATTCTTCTTTACTCAAAACATCTTTCAAGCAATCATAGTTTGGCTCAACATTGTTTTGTAAAAACCACATCAAATCAAAAAAATCTCTACCTTTTACCTGCGTTAAAACATTTCCTTTTTTGTCTTTTTTCTGCCAACTCCTATTTAAAACAGCCAATATTTTAGTTGACATCAAAGTAGATAGATCAAAAGTCTTTAATAGTACAGAGCGATTGAATTTAAAAAGAGGTTTAAATTCTTTCTTAAAATTTTTACAAAATCCAAACTCAGAGAATATTTCCAATTTAACAAAAAGAACATTTGAACCCCCCTTCTCTTCTGTGAGTCCTAATTCTTTTAAAATTGGAAATTTAAAATATATCCTGGATTTTTGTATCTTAACACCTATTTCCAAGTCTAAACTTTTTCCCAAAAAAGCTTTAACATCGCTAGCTAAAATTTCCATATTTGTATTACCTTTTTCATCCACAAAATCCAAATCTTCAGAAAGTCTAGGTAAATTGTAGCATAAAGCTAAACAAGTACCTCCATAGAAAAAAAGATTATTGTATTTTTTAGAAGAATAGATATATTCTAAAATTAAAACCTGTAAATACTGTCTTAGTAAGTTACGTACGTAAAAATGAGGCCTTTCAGGATTATCCTCAACTATTTTTTTCGATATTTCCATTTTCAACCTTCTTTTAAGAATTTAAATATATCTTCCATTCTTTTGTCTTTTTTCAAGCTAACATACTCTCCAAACTCTTCTATATCCTCACTACCTACCTGCTCCATATTTAACCTTAAAGATTTGAAATAGTTTTTACTAATTAACATACTTTTTCTTAAATACAAAAAGTCAAAAAGAGCTTTTGCAAGAGTAGCTTTGTATATTAAAAAGTTGTTTTTTTTAATTAATTTAAAACCTGTAAAAAGTTCCTTTTTAATATTATGGTAATGGAAAACACCCAAATTATTTTTAAATTTCGTTGTTTTTTTTGTACTAATTGCTGAAAAACCAAAAGAAGATTCACTCAAAACATTATACTCATTCAAAACATATTCTAAACTTAAATATGACGGAAAGTACAAAGTACTAGAAAGAAATTCTAAATAGCTATTCCAGGAATTTTTTCTTCTCATTTCTTCCAAAAAGTAAGAAGAAACATATACTCCTCTTTTTAAAGAAACTACTTTTTCTTTTGATTTAAGTCTGGAAAGAATGATTTTTAAATAATAATCTTCAATATCTAAACTCTGTAAAGTTTGCAAAGAGAAAAAGGGCATTTCTTTAATTATTCTTTCAACTTCTTTTGTCTTAGGAATATTTTCCATAAACTCTATTTCTTTAAATATACAAATATTGTATACCAAAAGAAACAGAAGGTCAACCTACATTCTTTATATTTACATTCTCAATGTATTTTTCAAGAATTTTCTGAAACTTTTCCAACTCTTTCTTAGAAAATTCATTCTCTTTAGTAAATTCCGAAGAAATACTCTTGCTATATTTGAAATTCTGCAAAGAAAAATTCTCAATTCCTTTCAAAAGCTTCCCAATATTCTCTATACTCTCCTTAGTATGCATACCATTAACGACTGTTGTTCTGAATTCATAATCTACATTAGAATTTTTAATTAACTCAATACTCTTTGATATTTTTCCTACGCCATTAAAACCTCCTGTAGTACCCTCATATTCTTCAAAAGAAGATTTGACGTCCATAGCTATGTAATCTGTAAGTTTTTCCTTCAAAAGCTTTTGTAGGATTTCTGGAAAAGATCCATTTGTATCAATTTTTACTAAAAAATCTTCTTTCTTAATTTTTTTACAAAAAGAAACTATGTCTTTTTGCAAACAAGGCTCTCCCCCAGTTATTACCACACCATCTAACATTGTTTTTCTTTTTTTTAAAAAGTTAAAAAATTTTTCTTCTGGAATTGTTTCATTCGGAGGTTTAACGACTAATTCTGGATTATGACAAAAAGGACAACGAAAATTACAACCATGGGTAAAAACCGTACAAGCAATCTTATTTGGATAATCTATCAAGGTCGTTTTTTGTAACCCGGCAATAACCATAATTTTAAACCTTGTAATTTTTCCTAACTTCCCATTCTGCTTTCTTCCCCTTATTCCAACATTTTATGGGGCTAATATATCCAACCACCCTAGAATATACTTCGCATTTTACATTACAAGTATCACAATATTCATGTTCTCCTTTCATATATCCATGTTCTGGACAAATACTAAAGGTCGGTGTTATTGAAAAATATGGCATTTTGTAATTTTCAGCAATTTTTTTTACTAACTTTTTCGTTGCACACATAGATGGCATTTTTTCTCCAACAAACACATGGAAGACTGTTCCTCCTGTATATTTACACTGGATTTCATCTTGATTTTGCAAAGCTTCACAAACATCATCAGTAGCATCTACTGGAAGCTGTGTTGAATTTGAATAGAATGGGTCTCCATTTGTGTTTGCAACTATGATATCAGGATACTTTTTCTTGTCTATCCTTGCAAAACGATATGACGTGCTTTCAGCTGGAGTGGCTTCAAGATTAAAAAGAACACCCGTTTCTTTCTGATACTGTTGCATTACATCTCGCATATAATCAAGGACCTCTAGCGTGAAGTCTTTGCCCTCTTTGCTCAAAAGGTTTTTATCCATAAAATTAAGAAGAGCCTCATTCATACCATTAACGCCAATTGTATTAAAGTGGTTACTCCAATATTTTCCAAATCTTTTTTTAATTCCAGAAAGATAATATCTACAATATGGATAAAGGCCTCGTTCTGTTGTATATTCAATAGCTTCTCTTTTAATAACTAGGCTTTCTTTTGCTAAATCCATATTTTCTTTTAACTTTTTGAAAAATTCTTCCTTACTCTTTGCAAGATACCCAATCCTAGGTAAGTTAATCGTCACAATCCCTATACTCCCCGTCAAAGGGTCAGAACCAAAAAGTCCACCCCCTTTTCTTCTAAGCTCCCTGTTATCAATTCTTAATCTACAGCACATTGACCTAACATCGTCCGGACTAATATCAGAATTAATGAAATTGGAAAAGTAAGGAATTCCATATTTAGTAGTCATTTCCCAAATTGGATCCATCATTGGATCATCCCATTTTAAATCTTTTGTTAAATTATATGTTGGAATTGGCCAAGTGAAAGGTCTCCCTGACATGTCTCCTTCCATCATAACTTCAGCGAAAGCTTTGTTAAACATATTCATTTCTTTCTGAAAATCTTTGTATTTTTCCTCTTTTACTTCGCCACCAATAATTACACCCTCTTTACCCAATGTACCACTAGGAGTAATATCCAAACTAATATTCGTAAATGGAGCTTGAAATACTTTGTCTAAGGGTACATTCATATTAAAAACAAAATATTGCAAAAGTTGTTTTACCTGGTCATAGTTAAGACCATCGTAACGTATAAATGGAGCCATATATGTATCAAAACTTGAAATAGCTTGAGCTCCCGCAGCTTCATGCCTTAAAAGAAAAAGAAGGTTTTTTACATGGTCAAGAGCTGAATGCAAGTGTTTAGCTGGAGTACATGCAACCTTACCATATACACCTGTATGGCCTTTCAAAAGAAAATCTCGCAAATCCCAACCTACACAATATGTTGAAATATATCCCAAATCATGTATATGTATATCCCCAGATTTATGAGCCTCCCCTATTTTCTTTGGATAGACTTTGTTTAACCAATAGTTTGATTGAGCTGTAGTAGCTATATGATTTGTAAGACCGTGAAGAGAATATGAAGAATTGCTGTTTTCTTTAACTCTCCAGTTACTCCCATTTATATAGTTTTCAATAATATCAATAGCATCTATACACGACTCTTTTGTTTTCCTATGGGTTTTAAACATATTGTCTTCTACAAAAACTTAAGTACAGAATTCTTTACGATCTTTAAATTCTGATTGCTTACCTGAATTCCATCTCTGCACAGGAGCTATTTTACCTACAACCCTACTGTAAACCAAAGCATCTTTTTTACAAACAGGACATTTAAAATGCTCCCCTGAAAGATATCCATGAGTTTGACAAACACTAAAGGTGGGAGTAAGAGTTATGTAAGGAAGTTTGTAACCTGACGTTATCTTCTTAATTAAAGCCTTAGTTTCTTCCACTCCACTTAATCTTTCACCTAAAAATGCATGAAAAACTGTCCCCCCAGTATATTTACTCTGCAATTCATCTTGCAAATCCAATGCCTCAAAAATATCATCTGTATAATTTACAGGAAGTTGCGTTGAATTCGTATAGTAAGGATCAGCACCACATTTTTTCACTTCCTTTTCATTCGCGACAATAATTTCTGGATAAAGTTCTTTGTCTTTTTTAGCCATTGAAAAAGAAGTTCCTTCTGCTGGAGATGCTTCTAAATTGTAAAGTTCGTCACTTTCTTCTTGATACTGTAACAATTTCTTATTCATGAAACTTAAAACTTCATTAGCAAATTTCTGCCCTTCTTTTGAGGCAATATCTTTATCAAAAAAGTTCAAACAGGCTTCATTCATACCAATAATTCCAATAGTACTAAAGTGATTTGTCCAATACTTTCCTGTTTTTTCTTTAACCTGACGTAAGTAAAATTTAGAATATGGATACAGACCTTTCTCCGTAAAGTCTTCAACTAAATTTCGTCTAAGAGTTAGGGCGTTACGACTTACTTTCATAAGGTATTCAAGGCGTTTAAAAAACTCCTCCTTGTTTCCTTTAGTCAAAAAACCTATCCTTGGTAAGTTAATCGTTGTATAACCAATACTACCAGTCAAAGGATTCGCCCCAAAAAAGCCACCACCCCTTTTATGCAATTGCCTATTATCTATTCTCAATCTACAACACATAGACCTTGCATCTTCAGGACTCATATCACTATTAACAAAATTCGCAAAGTAAGGAATTCCATATTTGGCTGTCATTTCCCAAATACCATCATATGATTTGTTAGCCCAATCAAAATCTTTTGATATATTGTAAGTAGGGATTGGAAAAGTAAACGCCCTACCCTTTGCATCTCCCTCAATATATACCTCGGCCAAAGCCTTGTTAAACATATCCATCTCCTCTTGGTAATCTCCATATTTTTCTTTTTGCAACTTACCCCCTATTATCACAGGCTGGTCTTTCATATCCTCAGGCACCTTTAAATCCAAAGTTATATTGGAAAAAACAACCTGTCCACCAGATTTCGTAGGCATATTCATGTTGTAAACAAAAGACTGCAAAGCCTGTTTTACTTTTTCAAAATCTAAATCATCATAACGAATGAATGGAGCCATATATGTATCAAGACTAGATACCGCAACAGCACCATCTGGTGCTTCATTAGTCAGTGTGTACAAAAAATTCATTAATTGTCCAAGAGCTACTCCAAAGTGTTTTGGAGGTTTGCACTCAACATTACCAGCAACACCTTTAAAGCCAACAAGAAGTAAATCTTGTAAATCCCAACCAACACAATATGCACTAATGGAAGAACTTTTATGAATATGGAAATCCTTGTTATCATGCAACCTCCTCATTTCACCTGTATATACCTCATTCATCCAATACTTTTCAGAAATTTCATTAACAATATTCTTGTACATACCCTGAAGGTGATAGTCAATCGAGGAATCAATATTAATTTTCCAATCTTTCTTTCCAACATATGAATTAATTTTTACCCCAACATCAAGCAAATTATTAATATTTCTAGCTCG
>PWIP01000040.1 GCA_003560355.1 Candidatus Dojkabacteria bacterium
AAAAAATTATACCCAAAAATGATCCCGTACCTGCTCTAATTGCATCACCTTTTTCTTTCTTTGCTATTAAATATTCTAAAGCAAAGGCTCCAAGGAAAGGCCCTATTAACAAACCAGGAAGGCTGAAAAGAATAAAGCCAAGGAAAGCTCCCAGAATCCCTCCAAGCATCCCCCATTTACCTCCTACATACTTTTTTGCAGCAAGAGGTACTACAAAGTTATCAATCAGTGTAATAACTATCGCTAGGAAGAATGTTAAAATTACAAACCAAAGTGGAATTTCAGCCAAACCTCTAACTATAGCTGTTAGTAGAATACCAAACCAAATTAACCAAGCACCAGGCAAATTAACAAAAGTTAGGATTAAACCTCCAAAGACTAAAACAAAAACAGCTAAGAAAAAAAATACTTCCCCTATTATTCCCCACATAGACTTTTAAAAACCTCATAAGTTATATCCCCAGTTTTCTTCCAACTATACTGCAAAGATTTCTCATAACCTTTTTGAGCTATATCGTGAGTAAATTTTTCAGCTATAAAAGTTTTAAACAAAACTTCGCCCACCTGTACCTCCCTTGTTCCATCAACAAAAATACCACCATCTCCGACAACCTCTTTGTAAACATCACTCTCATGAACCACAACTGGAGTTTTACTTCGCATTGCCTCAACAACTGAAATACCGAAACCTTCATACAATGCAAGATGTATGAAAACAAAAGCATTTTTTAAAAGAGAATATCTATGTTCATCTTCGTAAAAACCAGTAAAGATAACCTTCTGTTCTATTTCCAACTCCTTAATCAAATTAAGTATTTCCTGAACTTCAGGCTTTTCAGTTTTTACAAAAGCTCCACCAGCAATTACAAGATATGGACAATCTAAAAAAGTCATATCTTTTTTGTTTTGAAGATTTTTTAAAAATTCGTAATAACCTTTAATCACACCGATTGAATTCTTACTCCTGTTTATACCTCCTCCTAAATAAATAAGGTACTTCTTTTTTAAAGCATCGGTAGGCAAAATACTTGAAACATCAACTTCCTTTTCTTCAATATCCACACCTAAGTGAGAAACTACAACTTTATGCTCAGGATATCGTGGGAAATATTTTAGAAAATCTCTCTTTGTAGCATTTGAATTGCAAAGTATTTTTTTACAAAAACGAGCCCTTCTCATAGTTCTCCAATATTGTATTTTGCGTAGAAAATTAAAAAGCTTGCCCTTTTGTGAATACATATTAAAGCGTGCAAGATTCATATCGTGAACAAAGAGAACTGTTTTCAGAGAAAAAACTGGAAAATTTCTCCAAAAATATGGACAGAAGTATATACTACCTTTCTTTTTTTCTCTGCGAATCACCGAAAGAAATTGGCTTGCATACCAGAAATTATTCAGATAGTTATTTGATCTAAATTTACCTACCCTAGCAACTTTACAGTTTTTAAAATCATTAAGATAATTATCAAGAGTAGATTCTTTTTCTTCAAAAAGTAAAAGAGAAATTTCTAAATCAGGATAGTTTTTCAAAAGAGAAAGAACGATATTTTTCGTATATTGCCCAATACCATGAAAGGCCATTTCATCCTGTGTTGTAGTTGCATCTATAATTACATGCATATTACAATTCTAACACTTTTATGACATAAAGTGTTTTGTTTTTTAAAGAAACTTCTTTTTCAAGTTCTAACCAATCAACATCCCAAAATTCTTCAACTTCATCACCCTCCAAAACAACATAACCTATACTTGAAATGTCGTACTGTTCCACTTGCTTTTTTAAATTTTGCTCATCCCTGAATACAAACTTGTAAGTGTTTGCATTACCAAGATTTTTCAAATGCTCCTTTCTTGGAATCCAATCACTGAGTTCCCATCTAAATTCTGGCTCAAAATCAGTATCTTTTCTGTAAACAAGAGGGAGAAGATCCCAACCTGGGTCACTTAAAAATATGTTTTCATCTTTTTCAAAATACTCCATTACTTCAACCACTTCATAATCCCTACCCCAATTAAGATATTGATATATTTGTCCTCTGGCATAAAAGAAATACATTACAACTCCAAATGAGAAAAATGAAATTATTAAGACTAAAGCTATTTTAAGAAAATATCTCCTTTGTTCCCAAAAAAGATATGCAATATAAAGTAGAAAGACGACCAAATTTAAAATTACTTTTTGCCAAACATATTCTTCTTCAAAAAACAGCCCTGCCGTAGTTAATACTAAAGTTATCAAAACTATTGTAAGAAAGGTCTTCCTGTTTTTTACAAGGTCTTTCAAAAACATCAGAAAGAAAATTATGACAATTGGAGTAATGGGGAAAAGATATCTAGTAAAAGATGACTTAATTACAAAAATGAGAGCGTAGAAGAAAAGCATAAAGGTAAATGCTATTAAATCATATCTTTTCTTTTTTCTAAATTCTGAAAAAAGGAAGAAACTTGTTAAAAGAGCTGGGAAGAATACTACCTTTGGTATAGAGAGAAATGAGAAACTGTAAGGATACAAAAGCTTACCTATGTAAAGAAGAATCATGTTGAAAATATTTACAAAAACATTTTCTTCTTCAACTTCCCCTTCTATAGTTGGAATTTGTCTTTGCTCCTCTGAACTTAGATTTCTAGTAGCTATTTCTGGTTCAAAATGTCTTAGATGATACTCTACTCCAGATTCTGTAAGTCCCATTGTAGAAAGCAAAAACGTATTTATTGGCACAAGGGTTGTAAAAACCATCAAGACTATTAAAAGAGCTGATGGTAAAAAAGTTTTTACATTTTCAACAATTATATTTTTCCAATTACCCCACTCAGAAAAGAAAATGTATATTAAAATTCCAGGAGAAATCATCATCATTACATATTCCTTTGCATCGAGAACAAGTAGAAGTGAAAGTCCCAAAAGCCAGCGAGATTTTTCGTAAACTATACAGTACACAACAAGGAGTAAACACAACAAAACAGGTATTTCCCTCATGTATGTTGGATAGTTTAATATGAATTGAAAGTTTGTAAAAAGTAAAAGTACTCCTGCTAATGCCCAAAGGTTTGAGTGGAAAAGTTTTTGCAAAATTCTGTAAAAAATATACAGAGAAAGGACACCTAAAATAATTGTCCAAGCACTTGCAAGTATTAATGAAGGGTCGGTAAATATGAAGAGTAAAGCAACAGGAAGTTTAAAAAGAAATCCGTGAATTCCAACAGCATAATTTCCAATCCACTGACCACTTTTCAAAACTTCTGTCATTATCATTGTTTCTCTAAGATAGAGGTCATCGTCTAGTGTTGCATTTTTAAAAAACAACATTGATATTCCAAAGGCAAAAGCCAGTATTAGAAAAATCCAAATTCCTTTTTTTTCTAAAAATTCTCTAATCATAGATTAACCTCAAATAGATATACTTTTTTGTTTTGAAGACATTCCTTACTTTCTTGGATTAACCAATTCTCTTTCTTAAAAAAATCTAGTGTTCTTAAATTTTCTTCTTCATCTATATATTCATATTCAAAAAGTTCTTCTTCTACAGTAGGCTGAATAAAAACGAGATATTCAATATTATTTTCTTGTAAATATTCAATAAATAAATCAACCTCTCTGTAAAAATCATTAAATAGAGATTGTTCTTCTTTTACTTTCAAGAGATCTTTTTTAGGGACAAAACCTGCTAATGTCCAACCTCTTTGGGCATCATGATAGGTTAAATCCATTTTTGTTTGCATTAGGTAATATGATTTTCTGTTATTAACCCAAACATTCTTATTTTCTGGAATTATTTCTATAATTTTGTCAATTTCGCGATTTTCACCATACAGGATATTATTACCTCCCTGACCTTGAGTAAAATAGAAAAGTATTCCTGCCCCAAGCATGGCAACAATGCAGAAAAGAATTGTTATCTTTTGAAAAAAGCTATAAAAATATTTTGAATAAGGGAATGGTTTTAAGACTGAAATAGCTATACACACAAAAAGAAACGTCTCTATTATCATTTTATATACAACATATGAAGCTTCAAAATAAAAGCCAAATGACATGAAAAGAAATGTTGCAATTAAAAGTTTAAGTATTTCCTTTTTGTTTTCAAAAGGATAGTGAATAAACTGGACAAAATATATTGCAATTAAAGGAACAATTGGCAAAAGATATCTTCCATGTGAAGCTCGCAGTAGATATATTGCCAAGTATGTAAAGAGTAAAATCGGTAAAACTTTTAACAAATCTTTACTAGCATTCTTAAAAGTTTTGTATGCCATATATATAGCTGGTAGAACAATAACCTTAGGGACAGAAAGAAAAGAGAAAGTTCGTGGATAAAGTATTTTACCAATGTACGAAAGTATTAAGTTAAAAAAATTTAAAATTACTTGTGTGTATATAGGCATATCCTCAGTAACAGTAAATTGATAAATTGTCCTAGCCTCTTCTTCAAGTAAATTTGCAGTCGCATAATCAGTTGCAAAATGGGCTGTGAGATAAGAAGCTCCTGTATCAAGCAAACCTATTGTTGTAACCAAAAACATATTTATGGGGATTATTGATGTAGTAAACATAAGTACTATGTAAACTAAAGAAAGGGTATAAAGCTGGAGGGAATCAACAATAATACTTTTAATATCCTTCGTAGGAAAATATTTGTAAACAACCCAAATAAAATAACCAAGGCCAAACATGAAAAACAAATACTCTTTAGCATCAAGTAGGAGTAAAAATATAATTCCTAAAACCCAAGGTTTCCAGTTTTTAAATATTCCATAAAGCAATAATGCAATAACAATAAGAGATGGCATTTCACGTAGATAGGTTGGAGTTGTGAGTATAAAATGAAAATTTGCCATTAAAATACCTAGGGCTAATATTGCCTTGTATCTCCAACCAAAAGCTTCTTTAAAAAATTTGTAAAACAAAAAAGCAGCAATACAAGCAAGAACTATATTGTAAAATGTTACTACAGCAATAGAAGGTCCTGTAAACAAAAATACCAAAGCAGGGGGTAGCTTAAAAAGGAAACCATGCAATCCTACACCGTAGTCACCAAACCAAATACCATTTTTAATAAGTTCGGACATTAAAAATGTCTCATGCAAATATATAGCTTCATCCCTTATTACATCCCTGTATGTTGACAAAAATACAGAAAGGACAAAAAAAGATATTAAGATAATATAAAAAAGAATATCTATGTTAAATTTTTTAAAAAAATCCCCCATACAAATATCATTATTTCAAATTAGAATCTTCAGAAAATTTGTACCCCATAAGCAGCAAGATTATGTATAAAAATGACAATGAGAATGAGTATATTCCGATTGCTGCATACTGGTCAAAAAACCTATATCCTATGTAAAAGGATGAAACTATAACTGTAAATGATACAACTTCCCAAATTAATTTGTAAACTTGCTTTCCTGTTAAATAAAATATTGAACTTATCGGTGCGATAGAGAATCTCAAAAAGAAAAGCAGGGTCATAATTCTAATATATTCGCCTGCTGGTGTCCATTCTTGTCCAAAAATAAATGGTACTATTGCTGGAGCAAAGAAAAAAAGTAAGGTGAAAGGTAAGAAAGAAAAAAGGAATAATTTTTGAAATGTTTTTATATAAATCTCACGACAACTTTTTGTGTTTCTGTAATCATTACTTGCCTTTTCTCGAAATACATCAGAAATGGCAGCAGAAATTAAATTAATTGGAGATGAAAGAACTCTTTGAGTTAGAGAAAAATGTCCAACTATAGCACTACCAAAAAAGTTATTAATAAGTAAATTTGGCATTTCTCTTGAAAATGCACTTAAGGTATCAGCAGGTAAAGAATACATCGGGAATTTTTTGTATGTATTAGCTAATTTAAAAAGACTCTCTTTGTTAATAGAAAGCTTGAAATTAAGAAATGTTTTATTTCTGATAAGCAATATTGTTAAAAATGAAATACCAGCTAAATAACCAATTACATGACCTAAAATTAAACCTAAACCCCCTATTGCTAAAAAAGCAAAACCTATTTTCAAAAAAGAAATCAAAGAATATTGAAAAATTAAATTACCAGATAGAATTTTAAAACATTTTTTTCTTAAACCTAGATAGTAAAGTGGTTCAAAAGCACCTATCACAAATGTTCCCAGTGGTATTAAATACAAAACTGATGGGGAAGATTCAAAACTAAATAAAACCATTAGAGGTTCCCTAAAGATAACAACTAAAATTAAAAGTAGAGTACAAAAAATGAAATTTATAAGATTGGAAAGGATGAATAAATTAAAAATATTTACATCCTTCTTGGGCAACATTATTGCTAAATTGTAACGTCCATTTGCTAGTAATGCCAAAATAGCTGTAATAGCTACAAAGATTGCAAAAAGACCAAATTCTTCAGGAGTATAAAGTCTCGTTAATAACGGAGTAAGAAGAATTGGAATTGTTTGACCAATAATCCTACCTGTAGCCATAGTAAAAAAATCACCCTTGTAAGAACCTTCAGGAAAATGCTTACCTCTTAAATTGTTGTATGTTTCTATGAGCACAGAAATTTACTATATATTTTAACTATTTCTTCCACGGTTTTCGTCCAAGAAAATTGCCTAGAATACTCCGATATTTTATCCGTATCCCAAGATTTTTCCAAGCCCCAAAGTATATTTTTTGCAAGTTCTGCTGCATCTCCAGGAGTAGATAATTTACCATAATCTTCTGAATTTACAACATCTGGAGCAGCACCAACCTTCGTACCAACAAATCCTCGTCCACAAGCTAAAGATTCAAACATAACCACAGGACCTGTTTCAAATAAACTTGGGGAAACAAAAAAATCGCAAATTCCATACCAATTCCTTAACTCATGATGAGGTTTTCTACCAAGAAGTTTGACATTTTTCTCCAACCCATATTTTCTTGTTAAATGCCGAATCTTTTTTTCCTCACTTCCAGCACCTATATGTATACACAAAAAATCCTTCCTTTTTTCTTTAACTATCTTTAAAGATTCAATCAAAACATCATAACCTTTAATTTTTTCTAAATTACCAATTGTCAAAATAATTTTCTTGTTCTTCGGATATCCCAGCTTATTCCTAGACTCCTGTTTGTTAACTTTGCCAAATATTTTTTCATTAAAGCCATTAAAAAATACCTTAGGTTCATTTCTAACACCAATTTTTTTGTAAAATTCTTTCGTATAATTACTCACAGTAAGAGATTCATCCGCACTATTCAATACTTCTTTTATCCTTCCTTTCCAGGAATTATTCCAAAAAGGCATAGCATATATATCTTCACCATGCCCCGTAATAACAAGGTTTTTATTATACTTTTCCTTTACTTTCATTCCAGCATATCCCGCTGACCAAGCAAAATGTGCATGTATTAAATCAAAATCTATCTTTTCTCTTTTTAAAATCTTAAGCACTCCTCTAGCATGACTCCACCCTACAAATTTGTAAAAAGGCTTAAATGGTAAATACCAAAGGGGTACTAAAATAACTTCAACATTTTCAGGCTTATTTCTTAAATCAATGGAATACCTTTTACTAAATTTTTTCCTGGAACTGAACATATGTAAAGGGATAATATTTCCTAATTCAGCAATGGGCTGATAACGTACTAAGACATAGATTTTTTTGAAATCCTTGGCCAAAATCTCAACAGGATCTTTTATGAAACTGTTGTATGTATGACTTAGTACCAAAAGATTCTTATCCTTGAACATAACTATTTAACTTCTTTCTCTAAATAATTTACCCACCATTCATTTATATCTATTTTTTCTTTAAGTAGTTTTTCTAACTTCCTTCTTCCTTCTTTTTGCAAATTTTTATCTTCTAATAGCTGCGTTGTTTTTTCAATTGTTTTTTTCAACATATTTTCTCTATCTGTGATTGGATACAAGAGTTTGTAAACATTTTCAAATTCATCACTTGCACCTGAAGTTAATTCACTTGTAAATACAGCATGTATACCCATAACATTACATTCAAATGCCATTGTAAGTCCATCACCTACAAAAAGCTGAGCAAAAGACATTATACTGTGAATTTTAGTATGAGGTACTTTAACGATGTATTTATTAAATTCAGGAGGTAATTCTTCTTCCGAAGAAACTAAAACCTTTCCATATTTTTCTAAGTGTTTGATTAATTTCATCTTCTCTTCATCTGAAAAACCTTTGTAACCAATATCATGGCTAGCATTCCACGCAACAAAGCGCACAAATGTAAAATTTTCACCCTTTTTTAGACCAACAAGCTTTAAATCTTCTGCATTAGGCTTAAAATATTTAGGATGTAAGTAAAAAAGTTCCTTAAAAGTATCCAACCTTCTTTGCTTCTTCCCTATATCAGTCCTATACAACTTTGGAGTAATAATTTTGTATGAGAATTTTTTGGCAAACCAAAGAGCTTCAGTAGATCTTTCCGTATCACAAAAAGCTATGTTCTTCTTACGTGTCAAAAAAGCAGCAAGAGACATCATAGGTGTAGGTATCCC
>PWIP01000028.1 GCA_003560355.1 Candidatus Dojkabacteria bacterium
AATTTAGAAATAAATCATGAAGTATTTAATTTACTTGACACATATTCTAGAATTTACTTTGATGAATACCATGCAATTTTTTTAATTAGAATTTCTAATTAAAAAACTATGCTAAACTAAAAACATGAACAGAAGAAAAGCTTTAAGTATATTCGCAAAAGCAAACATCGCATTGGGAGTTATTGCAATAATTTTTGCAATTATAACGGTACTATTTCTGGGTTTCCCTCAACTTTTTCACATTTTTAATCTAAGTTCTCCAGAAGCAGAACTTGCTACACTAACTCAATCCATAGATGCAGATTTTGAAAGATATAATCCAGAGCGAGGATGGGAAGAAAAAAAAGAAGAAGAAAATGAAAGAGAAGCGACTGAAAATTTTCAAAGAACCCTCCCTTCATTAGATTTTTCTCTACCTCACGGGAAAATATTAAACATTCCTAAAATAGGTGTAGAAGGGGAGATTTTAGAAGGTGAAGATTACGACACTTTACTAGAACAAGGAGTATGGAGAGTAAATGACTTTGGAACTCCTGATGATGAGTTAGTTATGATTTTAGCTTCACACCGTTTTGGCTATATTACTTGGACAAATGAACACAGAAACAAAAATTCTTTCTACAATCTACCAAAAACTACAGTAGGTGATACTGTAGAAATTATCTGGGAACAAAGACTTTATGAATACGAAATATACAAAGTTGAAGAAAGTACAAAAATTACTGACTATAGTGCAGATTTAATCCTTTATACCTGCAAATTATACAATTCTCCAGACAGGATTTTTAGATATGCAAATAGAATAAACTAAAAACTATACATAATTTAGAATAACAAATAACTTCTACCCATTTCTATAGAGTAAAAAAGAGGGTACAATGAGGCAATTATTGAAAATTAATAGAGGATGAGTACAGATCCAGAAAAAAATTACACAAAAGCGATTGAAAGTTATGATAATTTCTATCAAGAAAAACTTCATGTAGGTAAAGAGTACGAGGAACAGCAAGAGCTCCTTACAGATGCAGAAAAGTTGAGGAATATTAATGGTCAAGACGAATATAAAAAAGAAACATTTGAAAATGAAAGAAATAATCTTGAAACTCAAATAGCTAAGGAAACAGATTCAAAGGCAAAAGGTTTATTAAACAGAAGAAAAAATTTTGTAAAAAAATTAGAGAATGAAGTTCGTATTTACGGTTTTGACCATGTTATACATGACAAAACAAATAAAATCGTAAAATTAAAACAAGATTACCCTTGGCTCAAGGATGAGAACGAATCAGTTAAACTTCGTTCAAAAAAAGAGTTTGATAAAAAAGACAGAGACGGTTTAATGGAAATAGAGGCAAGTAATGAATATTTTGAAACAAAAATGAAAGAAAAATTAAAAAAGCTTGAAGAAATAAAGAAAGAACATTCAAGTCTTTTTTACCGAGATAGAGAAAAAGCTGAGCATATTTTCAACAATAAATTTAAAAACAGTGTTTTTGACTCATTAGATCTCATCTTTGAAAAAATGACGAAAGACAATTCTATACTGGAAGATGCACAAAAAAAACATTCAGAATTTATGAATCGTTTAGCCACTTTGACACCGAAAGAAAAAAAAGAATTTAACAACTTAGAAATTAAAATATTTGCTTTACAAAAGGCGCGCGAACTATATAGCAAATATCTCTTTGTGGATTTAGCAAATTATGCTCTTGATAGTTTTAAGGATGATTGGGATACAAACCAGACAACAGGATTGGACTCACAAAGACCAGATATATCATCACCTGATGCTCCACCAGAACCACAACCAACAAATACACAGGAAATAGACAGTTCACCTGATAATCCACCAGTATCTCAACCAGTAGACACACAAACACCAAATATATCACCAACACCACAATCACAAAGCACACCAACACCAAATGTACCACAAAGCTCTTCTGAGCATGATATTAGAGATTTAACACCTTCTTACAAGAAAAAAATCTACAGAATCATTTCAGCAGTAGTTGCAGGTTCAGGAGGTGCAATCACAGCTACAGGAGCAATTGCAGCTACAGGAGCAATTCCAGCTGTAGGGTCAATTATAATACCATTCACTGGATTAGCTGTTGTGCTATTAGGAGTTGCTGCAATTCAAAAATCAAAAGGGGAGGATCCAACAATACCTTTCCTCACGAAATTTATCAAAAAGAAAATTAGCAAACTAGAGCAGGATATTGCACTATTAGCAAATACCAATCCTCTTAAAGCAGAAAAAAGTGAAGAATTAAGAAGACGCAAAGAACAGGAAAAAATGATGAAGGAATATGCAAAACCTATTTTAAAGGGTTTTGGTACTGGTCTCATACTCGGAGGTATCGGGGGGATAGCTGCTGAACCTACTTTTGGTATTTTAACAGGCACAATTTGGAGTGGTGTTGCTGCAACAAAAGACGAAGCTGTAAACACTTTCAAAGAGAGAAAGCAGGAACAAAAAAGAAACGAAAGAGTAAATCTCAGAGAAGGCCTGGGTTTCACACCAGAAATGATAGAAGATTTAAAAAATGATGGCTACATAAATAGAGATTCAGAAGTTCTCTTATTAACCGAAAAGGAAGGTGGTAAGATTGGTAAACTGCATGGCCAATATCATAATCTCATAATGCAAGCTGTTACAATAGAAAATCTAAATAAGAATCTTTACTCCCAAGGAATTAAAGAAATTACAGACACTTATAATAGAAATAGAAATGAAGATATTGATATAGAAGCATTAGCAAATCGTGTAATCGTAGCTTCAAGACCATCAACATCTTAAATAAAATTTAAAATTTTTTAAATGAATTCTTTGGTTAATTTAATAAAAGAATTAGAAGGATTAGGTTTTAATAAAGAACAATTAAACGAGGTTTTTAAAACAGCAGAACAAGAAATTGTTGAAGTTGTAATTGAAGATTTTGCCCTAAACGCTGAAGAAAAGATAGTAAATGAATATACGAAAAAGTTTGCCTATGCAAGAGAAGATTTACAAAAACTGGCAAAACTAATAGATGAGATGATTGCAATCTTATATGGGCAAGAAAATATCGGCAAGAAAAAGGAAGAACTACTAGCAGAATACCTCCGTGGAGTAATTAGCTTGACCAGGCAAACAAAAGAAATTTATCAAAAATATTTGCAGGGTGAACCTGAAGCTATCAAGATGATTGAGGAAGCAAAAAAGAATCCTGCTATAAAGAGTTTTGTCAAACAACTTCAAGACAACGGATGATTCTTTTTATGAGTTTTTTGCGCAAATTTATCACTAGCATGCACATATCTAGTTGTCGTATTTAAACTCTCATGGCCTAAAAGTACCTGTATCGCAGCCGGACTAGCACCATTCTCAGCAAGGTACGTAGCAAAACCATGTCTTAAGCTATGAGCAGAAGTTGGAACAATAATTCCAAGCTTTCTTCTGTATTCTGCTATCTTTTCTTGAAAAAAATTCGTAGAAATTCTTTCCTTTCTCAAACCATCACGTCCACCACTAAAAGGTATGAAGAGAGCAGGGGAGGAGAAGCTCTTTAAAAAACCACTTTCACGAAATTTTTCAATCATTTTTATATATTTAAAACCATTTTCAGAGGTTTCACGCTCATTTTCTAAAATATTTGAATATTTCTCAATTTCAGTATCATTTTCGGTGTTGGCAAATTTTATTCTAATACGCAAATATTTATCTAGCCAAGACATTGCTCTGGGTGTTAAATAGACAAAACGTTCTTTTTTGCCCTTACCGATAATGAAAATTTTACCTTCAGAATTAATTTGTTCCAAATTCAGATTTATGAGTTCTGATATACGCATACCCGTAGCAAACAAAATTTCAAGCATTGCACGATTTCTAAGACCTACATTTTCATTTTTTTCAAATTCCATTGGACATTCTATTAATTTAACTAAATCATCAAGTTCAGCAACCTGAGATTTTTTTCTTTCGTTTTTTAAAAGTTTTACAGCATCAGGAGCCAAAGGAACTTCTAAATCAAATTCAATTCTATATCTCAGATATGATCTCAAAGCAGACAACATTCTATTTATACTCCGAGTATCCAATCCAGATTTTTCACGACCAGTTTCTTTGGATACAAATTCTCCAAGGCTTCCAAATACCTTACGGTACACATTATCTAGGAAGTTACCAGTACCTGAGGTACTACCCAAGTCACTTTCATTCAAATTAGACCCCTTAGAGCGCGAAGTGCGTTTAACGCTATCAGCAAGCGATTCTCTGTACTTTTTCAAGTCTTTTAAATGTTCTCCGTTTTTTAAATAACCTTTATACAAAGTTATGTCCTGTTTTGAAAGCTTTTCAAATTCAATCCCTTTATATTTCAAAAATAATGCAAAAATGGAAAGATCCCGAGCATAATTATATACAGTCAACATACTGTAATTACTGTTTTGCATTTCAAGTAAAAAACCATCTTGATCTGGAAGTTTTGGTATGAGATTGTAATAATTTTTACTTTTATTGTTCATATACTCTATTTTATCATAATACAAAATAGGGCGTTACAAGGCTAAAACCCCATAATAATCGCATGGGGGAGCCATCTCTGTAACTCCAGATAGACACAAAAAAACAAGGCAAAATACATAAAACAAATAAAAGAGAAATGTAGTAAAACAAAGGTTTTTTAAAACAATTAAACATACAAAAGCATACTAAATTTAAGTTAAGCATTATTTGCAAAAAACTTATCTATACACCCACTCCACAACTCCAACACATAGAACCGAATATAAGGGCGATTATACTCGGTTATATATTTTAGAATAGCATATATAAATATATTAGGGAAGCCCCTCTCTTCTTAGACACCCTCTTTGTACACATTTGTTTATCTAGGAATGCTTATAAGAAAGCTTTTATAACGCTAATGCTCTTTTCAAGGAATGAAATTTCAAATAATCTTTTTACTTATCCACAATACTATAGGATGTGAAACTACTATAGGCTCCTACTCACTATAAGCCCCTACCCCCTTCTCAATGGATATATCTCTAAAATGGTGAAAAGTAATATGTGAAAAATAGTATTAAAATAAGGATAAAAAGATATTCTATAATTTTTAAATTAGAAATTTGCTCTCTTTTACTAATAAAAAGCCCAACACTGAAATAAAAAACCATTGTAAGCAGCAATGCTATAAACTCAACTCTAGAACTAAATAGTATTGCTCCTACTAGAACGAGAAAAACGCTCCAAAAAGCCAAAAAAGCATTAGAAAATACCGTACTAACCTCTAAATAAAAATGCGAAAGTAGGAAAACTATTGCGAAGAAATAGAAAAGTAGAAGAAAAATCACAGAATATATTGTTGGCAAAGGCAATGCAAGGAAACCATAAGTTGCAAAGAAAACTGAGAGAGATGAAAGTATATATATTGTTGTTTTAGCAACAGCCTCCAGAGGTATTTTTCTAAAGCTTGAAACTGCAAAAACATTGCTCGTAAGCAGAACTATATAAGTGAGAAGGAAGAAAATAATAAGTAAGACAAACATTAACAAAGTCTCATACACTCTTCCAAAAGTCTGTTCAAAAAATAAATCAAGAAAAAGAATTTGGCTAAAAATTATAAAAACAACTTGGGGCAATATTAAAGTCAAAATTCTCAAATTAACTCTAAAGGAAAGAATCCAGAGGAAACCAACTGCCGTTATAACAGCATAGACTGCTGCCAAAACGAAAGAATTTTCAAGGATAGTATAGAAAGGTCCAAGATTTTTGTTAAAAAAAAAGGAAAATGTTATAAAAAGAGCCAGAAGGAGAATTTTTCCCTTTTTTACAGAATCTTCCTTTTGTTGCATTTGTTCTGCTAACATTTTTTGTTACTGTTTTTCATTAAATACTCCAATGCTTTTTCAGTTAGCACCCTACCCCTTACAGTGCGCTTTAAAAAACCTGATTTCATAAGAAAAGGCTCATAAACACCCATTAAAGTCCCCTCTTCTTCTGATATAGCAGCTGCCAAAGTTGATACTCCAACAGGGCCACCATTGTAATTTCTCCAAATTATATCAAGAATCATACGATCAATATCCTCAAAACCAAAACTATCAACACCAAGTAAATCTAAAGCCTCCAAAGCAACTTTAGAAGACACAGACTTTTCTTTGGTGGAAACACTCTCGTAATAGTCCCTTACCCTTCTAAGCAACCTCAAGGCGACTCTAGCAGTCCCCCGCGATCTCTTCGCTATTTCTTCAAGAGCATCATCATTAAAACTCATCCCCCAAACTATTACAGCCCTTTGTAATATTTTAAATAAATCACTTTCATTAAAATAATCTAATCTTTGTACTAAACCAAATCTATCTCGCATAGGAGAGCTTAATTTACCAATATTTGTAGTTGCCCCTATCAAAGTAAACGGTTTTAATGACAAACGTATTGTTTTTGCAGATGGCCCTTTCCCGACAACAATATCCAACACCCTATCTTCCATTACTGGATACAATATCTCCTCAACTACCCTAGATAGTCTATGAATTTCATCTATAAAAAGTACGTCATTTTCACCCAAATTCGTTACTATAGCGGCTAAATCTCCTTGTCTTTCAATAGCAGGACCAGAAGTAATGTGCAAAGCAGAACCTATTTCATTTGAAATTGCTGTTGCAAAAGTCGTTTTTCCAAGACCAGGAGGGCCATAAAAAAGCATGTGATCAACTGGTTCTCCCCTCTTCTTCGCAGAACCAACCATCATATTTATAGCTTTCTTTTCCGTTTCCCTACCAATAACCTCATCAATTTTTGAAGGACGAATTTTCTGTTCATATTCACCATTATCATTACTCCCTGATAAAACAGAATTTCTAGGAAGTTTTACACAATCCCCTTTTTTTACATTTCTCTGTATCATAAACTATTTTTTTAAAACAAAAGATATTAAAGTTTCAATTGGTACTTCAGGATTTTCCTTGTAAAAATCCTTTGCTTTCTTTAAAAACTTTTCTTTTTCTCTACCCTGAAAACCCAATGCATCTAACGCATCTGATAGCTCATCTAAAATTTCTGAGCTAATTTCTTCCTCATCTTTAACATATATGCCCTGTAATTCTAAAACAATCTTTTTACTTCCTTTTTGTCCCAAACCCTTTACTTTGCTAAGACTTTTGTAATCACCTTTAAGCAAAATATTGCGAAATTTTCTTGGTGAGAAAGTTGAAACTACAGCTAAAGAAACCTTAGGACCAACGCCAGAAACATTAAGTATTGTTTCAAACATATCTTTTTGCTCTTTTTTTAAAAAACCATAAAGACTTTGACTATCCTCACGAACTTGAAAACTAGTGAACAAAGAAACTTTAGAACCTACATCATACACATCACCCACAGGCACGAAAACTTTGTAACCTACTCCACCTACTAAAACAACAACATATATTTGTTTGGCAAAAAAACCAATTTCAAGAATTTCACCCTCTATGTAAGAAATCATCAACAAATATTTTTCAAATTAGATACTTTGTTCAACACTATACTGTCATTACAACAAATTGCAAGAGCTAATGCATCAGCTGCATCATCTGGCTCGGGCAATGAAGAAAGGTTGCACATTCTCTGCACGTTCTCTTGTACTTGTTTTTTGTTTGCTTTTCCATATCCACAAATAGAGCTTTTTACTTGTAAAGGGGTATAGTCATAAGTTTCAACACCACAATTACTTAAAGCTAAAAGAACTACTCCCCTAGCCTCTCCAACCTTCATAGCTGTTTTTGCATTATTACAAAAAATCAAAAGCTCCACACTTGCAACTTCTGGTTTAAACTCTTTCAAAATTTCACTAAGGTCAGAATATATTTCACTTAAACGAACACCTATATCCAAGTTCTTTTTTGTTTTAATAACACCGTAATCAAGAACTTCAAGAATTTCCCTCCCTTCAAAATCAACAACAGCCCATCCTGTTGTAGCCAAGCCTGGATCTATACCTACTATTCTCATAAAAAAAGCTAAAATTAAAAAATTATAACTTTACATCACACCATATACCCTGTATGTCAGAATACTCTTCTAATTTCTCAATAAAAGAAAAAACCTTCTCCCTTTCCGATTCATTAACTTCCTTGTAAACTTTGGGTATACGAAT
>PWIP01000050.1 GCA_003560355.1 Candidatus Dojkabacteria bacterium
AAAGAAGCTGAGCAATTATTGTATTTGCATTGTCTGTGTTTATTACACCACTGAGGAATATAATTCGGTCTTTTAAGAGCCTTGAGTAAATGTCATAGGCTCTTTCTCCTTCATGTGTTTTTTCTATTACTGTAGGTATTAGCATATTATTTTTTCTTTTTTGTATCTGTTTTTTTACTTTTTACCTCTGCCTTTTGTTCTTTCAAGACCTCCTTCATTAATTTCTCATAAGCTTTTTGCTTAATAATTACGTTTTTTATATTATTCCTCCATATTGGATCATTTTCTACTCCCTCTGGAAGCTCTTGTCCTCTAGTCATTTTAATATTTTTTATCCCTTCTTCAAGTTCTTGTTCAGTAACTTTTATGTTTGTTGTTTTTCCGAAAAGTTTTAAGAGAGCATCTGCCTCTAAAGCTTCCTTTGCGTCTTTCATCCAAACTTCTCTTAGGTCTTCAATTTTTGTATTGTTGTTTTTACAAAAATCCTCAAGAGTCATATTTGCATTCTTTAGTTCTGTTAAAAAAGATTTCTCTCTTTCCCTTGCTTCAAACTCTATTGCTTCTTGCGGAACTTCAATTCCTGAAAGCTCTATAGCTTGTGTCATAACTTTGTGCTCAGCATTTTGTCTTACTATTCTCTCTTTTTCTTTTTTTAGTAATTTTTTAACTTCTCCTTCCAAACCCTTTAAGTCTTTAACACCTTCTAATTTGTAAAGACTTGCTGTTTCCTTCGCCCATTTATCATCAGGTTTTTGTCCCTTGCCTTCTAGTGCACTTCTTGTAAACATTTCAGACATTGTATTAGTTATTTCTTCTTTTTTTACAGTAGCATCTTCTATCTCAACCTTAATCTTTTTGATATCTCCTAGCTTGTATTCGGGTAGTGTTGTAAATTTAATTTTAAGTTCTAAATCTTCCTCTTTTGTTAAATCTGGCATTTGTGTATATTCTGGTGGTGCAATTAATTCTATCTTTTCCGTATTTATTAATTCAGTTAGAAAAGGAGGAACAACCTTTTCTAAAGCTTGAAGGGAAAGCATGTGCTTTACCTGTTCATCAAGCATATCTAAGGGAGCTTTGCCTTTTCTAAAACCTTTGACGTCTAATTTTTCTGCTTCTTTTTTTAGTAATTCTTCATACGTTTTTTTAAAAACCTTGTAAGGAATTTTTAAACTTGCATTTATGTAAGAACCTTCTTTTTTTTCAATCTTGTAATCTATTTTCATAACTATATTAAAAAAATTAAATACCAAAACTCTTAGATGATACCATAGTCTTTGTCCATTTTTCCAGTAATTACCAATCTTTTTTCAGCCGTCCAGAGTGGAGTGCATGTTATTAGGGTTATTCTGTAATCTGAAGTGTTTGAAAGAATGGATGTATCATTTTTATCCACTACTCTTACATTTATGACAGTGTAGTTGAATTGATTGTTTTTTTGCTCTATTACTAATTCATCCCCTATTTTGACTTGGTCTAGATTGAAAAAAGTATCTCTTCTAGGAGGTAGGTGCAAAAATCTATGCCCTATTATTATTGTATTCCCTCTTTCTCCGGGTGGAGGTGAGAGAGGATGATACCAAAAACCTCTTTCTAGAGCATTTGCATCGTCTCCATCTACAACCCATCCTTCAATTTCAGCGGATCTAATTTTTAAAACAGTTTCTTTCTCTTCCAGTTTTACAACTTCATTCTCTTCTTTGTATTTTTGCAATTGTTCTTGGGAAAGGTATTCTAGAGTCCCCTCTTGTCCTTGTTCAGCACTTGCCTGCAGTATTGTTGGGTAGGAGATTTTGGAAAAAAGATTTAGTGTTGTATTGTTTGCAACCTGAGCCGAGTCCAGTTGATTGAGTTGAATTTTTATTGAAGAATAATTTGGATAAATCAAAAAAAAGGCCGAGCCAAGAATGACTAATAGTAATAATAATAGTGCTGTTATTTTTAACAAGGTCTTTTTCATTGTTAAATTATACCATGGCTTGCTCTTGCAGAAAAATCTAAAATGATATAAACTAGAAATATGTATATAATTTTTTTATAGGTTTACTATGTCTCCTAAAAAAGATAGGCGTTCTGGTAGTATGATTGATAAGACAAAATCTCATGTAGATTCCATGGACAACAGTTTTGGTCGCAAAGTTGTTGGGATGGGTTTTGCTCTTGTTGGTCTTTTATTAATTCTTGGTGTAATTGTTCTGAATGTTATTAGCAACGTTGAACCAGAATTAGACGAAGAATTAAATGTTCCTAAATTAGATGAAATTGTTGCACATACGAATGAAGATGAAATTGTCATTTCTGGTAAAGTTGAGGATGCCCAGCAGGTTATTATTTATGTGAATGACGAAATGATTAGGGATGTTGTTTCTGTGGAAGACGAAAAGTTCTCGTATTCATATGATATTCCAGAAGAAGGAGAATATGTTTTTGAAGCTATTAGTGTGGAAGGTTTCCCTTTTCGTAGGGGTAGTGAAAGATCAAACGCTGTAAGTACTTCAGTAGATTGGACTCCTCCTTCTGCTGATGTAAAGATAGAATATGAGGAGGAGGTGGCTACAGGTTTGGTTAATGTTACTGGAGAAGTAGAGCCTCATGTTTTTGTAAGACTTCTTGATAATGGTGATGTCGCATATGAGGTACAAGCTGATGAGGAGGGTTTGTTTGAAATTGAGAATGTGCGTTTAGAAGCAGGAGAAAATGAATTTAGAGTTGAGCTAGAAGATAGGGCTGGTAACAAGAATGTTTTGGCTAGGAGAGTTGTTGTGACTTCACTTGTAGATGCTCCTGAAGTTTTGGGAGAGGATATTCCAGAAGCTTCTGGTGACTTAATTCGTGCTATGGCTGCTTTGTTTAATAACAGGATGATGATGATTTTTGGTGTTTTAGCAATTTTGGCATTGGTATTAAGTTCAGGAATGGTTGCAATTAAAAAGAGAAATGAGTTATAGTTAAATGTTGTTAGCGTTTCCATTACTCAGAACCACCCACATGGGTGGTTCTTTTTGTTGTATAATATTTGGTTATGTCTAAAGTTTTTTCGTTTTTAGGAAAATATATTACGGAAATAATGGTTTTTTTTTTAACAATTTACGCTATTATGCCCTTTTTTTCTCCCCTACTCTTTTCTTTCAATCCTGATTCTGTTGTTGCAAAGAACATTCAAAATATATACACACTTTTTTGTCATCAAAGACCTCAGAGTTCTTTGTTTCTTTTTGGAGGTGAAGATTCTCAATTTTTTTACACACTTGAAGAATTAAAAGAGTTAGAAATTGTTCCGCAAGATAGTTTAGTATCAAGAGGTTTGGGATATTGGGGGAATGAAGAAGTTGGTTACAAGGTTGCGTATTGTATTAGGGATGTAGGTATTTATTCTGCTCTTTCTTTAATGGGTTTGCTTCTTGTAATTTATATGAATCTTAAAAAGAAAATTGTAAAAGTACATTGGTCTATCATATTGCTCTTAATGTTACCAATGGCTCTTGATGGTATTTTCCAATTTGCTGTTATGTTTTTTGATATAGGTTGGGTACCTGAAGCATATCTTCTTAGTATGCACAAAAAATTAGTAACGGGAATTTTGTTTGGCATAGGCGGAGCTCTCTTGGTTTTTCCAAATTTGAAAGACGCATCAAAATTAGGGTATAATGGAAAAGAGTGACATTTTTATTTTACTGCTTAAAAACCCATGTCTAAGGAATTTTCAATGAAGATGAACAAATCAAAGATTGATTTGACTGAGACGGAATCTGAGAAGAAAGAGAAAAAAGGTAAGAGATTTTCTTCCTCTTTTAATGGTGGTGGTAGTAAAGTTGTTAAGATTGAAATACCACCTAAAACTATAATTACTGTAGTTTTAGTAGCTGTAGGATTGTATCTTGCTGTTAGATTGGTGAATGTATTTATTATACTTTTTTTCGCTATGGTTTTGGCTTCTGCTACTCTTCCACTAATTAGTGGTATGGTTAAGAAAGGTTTTCCAAGATGGCTTTCCATAGGTTTGGTTTACGTGTTATTAATATCCTTCTTGTCTTCATTGGTTCTTTTAATTGTTTTTCCTTTAATATCTCAAACAGCTCAGTTTAGTGAAAAAATAGTTAGTATTTCTGAAAGCTCATTGGAATCGTTGGAAGAATTACAAATACCTGCTTTGGGTATAGATGGTGTAGAACTTCAGGTCTATTTTTTAGAACATATAGAGCAAGTATCTAAGGAAATAATACCTTCGGCTGCAGGTGCTGTGACAGCAATTTCAACAACAATAGATGCCCTTATGGGTTTCGGTGGCCTTATTATAATGGTTTTAACAATACTCATTCTTTCCATATATATTGTTGTTGACCATGACCGTGTTGTTGATTTAATATTGATTAGGATACACGAAAAGGAAAAAAGAGAACGAATACGTGAACTAATTGTTGATGTAGAATACAAACTAGGTAGATGGCTCGTTGGGCAAAGTATTGTTAGTTCTGTAGTTGGATTTTTAACTTGGACTGTTTTGATGGTTTTTCAAGTTCCATTTGCCCTACCTTTGGCTGCTTTAGCAGCTCTTCTTGAAGTTATGCCTAATTTAGGGCCTGTTCTTGTATCTATACCAATAACCTTGATAGCACTTTTGGCTCATGGTCCCTTAGTAGCACTTTTGGTTTTGGTTTCTTACATCATTATTCAACAACTACAAAGTTATCTTTTAAGTCCTAGGATTATGGGTAAAGTTGTTGGTGTACACCCACTCGTTATTTTTGTAGCCATGATTACTGGTTTTACTCTTGCTGGAATTATTGGAGCTGTATTAGCTATTCCTACTTTGGTATTATTGAAAATAGGATATAAATTTTACAGAGACTTGCAAAAATTGAAAGCAAAGGGTATGGTATGAGGGATAATATAAATTTTGAAACTGCCTGAGTAAATGTTCAAAACGACATATTTTTATGAAGATTTCTCAGCGAAAGATTTAGATGAGTCTGTTGTTGGTCGTAAGGGTATGAGTCTTTTTAGATTAAAGGACGCTGATGTTCCAGTACCTCCTTTCTTTGTAGTTTCTCCTGCTGTTTTTGATGCTTTAATATACAATGCATTTGGTAATGATATTGAAAAGTATCTTAAAGAGAAAAATTTTCCAGATCCTTTGGATGTTGAAAAAATTCTCCTAAGGACGAATTTCCCTCCAGATGTTGAAGAGGAATTGTTTAAGGAATATGCGAAACTATCAGGTTTTAATGATGCGTGGGTTGCAATACGTTCCTCAGTTGTATATTTACCAGAAAACAGGGTTTTGTTTTCTGGGGTTTTTGCTACAGAAGTTAACGTTAGAGGTTTTGATGATGTCCTTAAAGCAATTAAGATGGTTTATGCTTCAATCTTTCGGGATTCAGTTGTCTTTTATGCAAAGAATCATAATGTAGACCTCTCAAAGCTAAAGATGTCTGTTGTTGTTCAGAAGATGGTTCAAGCGGAAGTTTCTGGAGTTACATATACCAAGGAATTGATAACTCAGGATGAATCAAAAATGAGTATTGAAGCAGTTTTTGGTTTGGGTGATGTAATATCAAATGGAGAAATTACACCAGACAGATATGTTTTGAATAAAAAGGATTTGACTTTTTTAGAGAAGAAAGTTTCTCCTCAAGAATGGATGAATATTAGGAAATTAAGTACGAAAGGACAAGGGGGAGTTGAGAGAGTGAGTATTTCAAGTTCCTGGAGTCACCAGCAAAAACTTGAAGATAGGTTTCTTAAAGAAATCGCAAAGATTTCTCTTTTGATAGAAGATAGTTTTGGCAGGTCACAAAATATTGAATGGGTTTGGGAAGGTGGTAAAGTTTGGGTCATACAAAATAAATTTGTATATACTCCTCAAAGAACAAAGCCAAAAGAGCAGAAGTTTTCCAACGTAATTTTGCATCCTGTATTAGATGCTGTTAAGCAAAAAAAGCAAGAAGAGATTAAAAAGGAAGTGGAAGAAAAAGTTTGTGAAGATAAAGTGTGTGAAGAGAAGAAAGTTCAGAAACAAGAAAAGAAGATGTCTGAATTGGATGAGAAAATTGCAAAACTTTCTAGTAAATTTGAAGAATTCGCAAAGAAGAAAAGTTTGCAAGAAAGTAAGAGAATTGAAAAACTTTCTGAGGATATACGAAAAGAGAAAAGTGAAATAACAAAGAATGTTTCTAAAAGTTTAATTAAAGAGAATTTAAAAATTAAGAACTTTAAATTTTTAGCTTCTGGGGTTGGTGTAAGTGGAGGTAATAAAATAGGTCAGGTAATTCATGTGGACTCCAAAAATTTTAAAGAACTTGTGATTTCTAAGGAAAATATTCTTGTAGTAAAGGAAATTTTTCCTGGTGTTGAAAATGCTATGTTTCTTTCGGGAGGAGTTTTAATGGATTTGGGTGGATACTCAAGTAATATATCTATGCTTTGTAGAGAGTTTAAAATTCCTGCAATTGTAGGAGTTAAAAATTTACAGAGAATTATTAAAGAAGGTTCATTTGTTAAAATGGATGCCAATTCTGGTGCCCTTTATATCTATGAAGAGAGTGAAAAAGAAGAAGATGCTGATGAGGAGAAAGAGGAAAAAATTGATTATGAGGTTGTTACTGATACTTCCCCTCTTAAAAAGGAAGAAAAAAAAGAGCAAGTGAAAGCAGAGGAGAAAAATTTAAGAGAGGATTTTACTCAAGTACCTGATATACCTACAACTGCAACTGATGTGTACATAACTTCTAAGGGTATTACTAATTTAGGTAAATATGTTTTGGAAAATTGTACAGGTTTAGTATTTTTGGATTTGGAAGAATTAATGCTAAATGAAAAGCGCCATCCTCTGGCTTTTGTTGAAGACGGACAAGCTGCTGAATATACTAATTTACTTGCTAAAAAAGTTGATTCAATAGCGGATATGTTTTCTGGCAACGAAATCATCTTATCCTTAGGTAAGTTTCGTTCACAAGATTTTGCTAATTTGACAAAAGGTAAGAGTTTTGAAAAAAATGAAGGTACAAAAGGAGTCTTTAGATATCTACAAAATCCGGAATTAACAGAAATTGCTTTGAAGATAGTTTCTAAGGCTAGAAATGTATATCGCAACAAAAATATTTCTCTTGCTTTGTATAGTCCTCTTTCCAGGGAAAATATGGTTTCAATTAAGAAGAAAATTCTTTCTTCTGGATTGAGAAGAAACTCAAGTTTTAAACTTTATGCAGTTATTGAAAATCCTTCTGAGGTTCTTTTGGTTGATGATATTGTTGATGCTAATATTGACGGTTTAATTATTGACACACCAACTTTAGCAAAGCAAATGCAAGGACTTTCTCCTTATGACGAGAAAGCTTCTTACAATTTAGAAGCAGATAGTCTTTTTAAGACTTTGGAAACTATTTATCAAAAAGTTAAAAACACTAAAGCTACAATAGTTGGTATTACAGAGAATAATGAAAAACTTATTAAGAAATATGTAGAGTTAGGTGTGTGTGGTTTAGTAGTAGATGGAGAGAAGTTTATAGATGCAAAAAAAATAATCTCCGTTAAAGAAACGGAGATTATACTTTCTAGAGCAAAATTTTAGTATCGTTCTCTAACCATTACATTCGTGTACTCCCTCCATGATTCTGTAATACTAATTTCCCCTCTTCTGAAATCATCATCTTCTAATTCATTTTCAAAATTTATAGAGGCTCTATCATCTTGCCTGCTTTTGCTTGTAATAATCCAGTCTGTGTCTTCCATAGCTTCTTCATACCACAAGAAAGCTTCTTCAACAGAAGATGATGTCATAATATTTACATTTACAGACCACCTGTCAAAAGAAGAATCCCTAACTTGTCCACCGGGTAAAGGAATATCTTCTGGGAATCTTTCAGAGATTAAATTCTGCTCAAGTAGACCTTCATCTACTCTAGGATATTCACTTTCTGTTAGTTCTTCTTGTTCAGTTTCAAATGTCTCTTCCTCCAAACGTTCCACTTCTCTCATCTCTCTTTCAATTTCTTGCCCTATCTCTTCCCAAACATCCTCTACTTCTTCTACTCTTTCTGCTGCTCCTCTGTATGCAAA
>PWIP01000019.1 GCA_003560355.1 Candidatus Dojkabacteria bacterium
GTTTGTTTTCTGATTCCGTTAACTCTAAATGTTTTTCATCGTTTAATTCCTTAAGAGAAATCATCCAAAGGTCAACAAAAGGATGAATTAAATCAATCACTTTCTTGTTCGTTTTTATACATGTATCTACTGCTGTATGTATGTTGTTTTCCTTCAAAAGTTTAAGAAATTCTAAAAGAAATTCTGGTTGCATTACAGGTTCACCCCCACTTATTGTCACTCCTCCTCCATTTTTCCAGTATTCTTGATTTCTAATTACTTTTTTAAAAAGTTCTTCTGGTGTATATTCTTGTCCCATCTTTGGAAAATTTGTATCAATATTGTGACAAAATTTACACTTTAGAGGACAACCTTGAAAGAAAACTACTGTTCTAATGCCTGGCCCATCTAAAGTACCCATGGACTCTATTGAGTGTATATATCCTGTCATTTTGTAAAAATTAAAATTTAACTACATTTTACTATGAAAAGTTCTTGCAATGACTTCATCCTGTTGTTCTTTTGAAAGTTTGTTGAATAGTACGGCGTATCCACTTACTCTGATTGTTAGTTGAGGGTACTTTTCTGGATTTTTTTGAGCTTCAAGAAGTGTTTCTCTAGTAAGCACATTGACATTTAAATGATGCCCTCCTTTTGCAAGAAGGTAAGCGTCTAGCAAAGAAACAAGATTTTCTTTTTGTTCTTTTTCTGTTTTCCCAAGAGAGTTTGGAGTTATGGAAAAGGTGTTTGAGATACCATCAACAGAGTCTTCATAAGGTAGTTTTGCTACAGAATTTAATGATGCAATTGCACCGTTGTGGTCTCTTCCATGCATTGGATTTGCTCCTGGAGCAAATGGCTCACCAGAATTTCTACCATCAGGTGTTGAACCAGTACCGTAGCCATAAACAACATTTGCTGTTATGGTTAGAATTGAAAGAACATGTTTTGAATTTCTGTAAGTTGGATATTTTCTCAAAGCTTTCATGAACTCTTTAACAACATCAACAGCTATTCTATCAACTTTTTCACAATCATTCCCAAATTTTGGATAATTACCCTCTATTACGAATTTTTCTACAACATTTTTTTTGTTCCAAACAGGTTTTACCTTGCCATATTTAATTGCACTAAGTGAATCTGCTACTACTGAAAGCCCAGCTATTCCAAAAGCCATATTTCTTTTTACATGCAAATCATGAAGAGCCATTTGTTCTGATTCATAGTAATATTTGTCGTGCATGTAATGTATTACGTTCATGAGTGTTACATATTGCTTTGCAATCCAATTTATTGTATCTACAAAATTATTCCAAATTTCATCAAAATCTAAAACTTTTTGACTTTGTAAAGCTTCAAAGTTTTCAATTATTACATCTCCACCTTCAGTCTTGTATTCACTTTCATGAGTTATTGCTTCTTCTTTTCCACTATTTATTGCAAGAAGCAAAGCTTTTACAAGATTACATCTTGCTCCAAAAAATTGCATTTCTTTACCTAAAGCCATACCAGATACACAGCAAGAAATTCCATAATCATCTCCATAAAAGGGTTTCATTAATTCATCGTTTTCATATTGTATGGAGCTTGAAAGAACTGATTGCTTTGTACAATATCTCTTCCAACTACCAGGGAGGTTTTTACTCCACAAGACGGTAAGGTTTGGTTCTGGTGCAGGCCCTAAATTTGTTAAAGTATGTAAAAACCTATACGAAGTTTTTGTAACAAAATGTTTTCCATTTAGGTCGGTTCCTCCAAGAACCATTGTTACCCATGTAGGATCTCCAGCAAAAAGTTGGTCGTATTCTGGAGTACGTAAATGTCTTACAATTCTTAATTTAATTACAAAATCATCAATTATTTCTTGAATTTGTTCTTCTGTATATTTTCCACTTTGAAGATCTTTTTCAAAAAATATGTCCAAAAATGTATCCAATCTACCAATTGACATTGCTGCACCATCCTGTTGTTTTACTGCAGCTAAATAGCCAAAATACATCCACTGGACAGCTTCTTTTGAATCTGTTGCTGGTTTAGAAATATCAAAGCCATACATGTTTGCCATTTCCTTAATTTCTTCTAGGGCTTTAATTTGCTCAAAAACTTCTTCTCGTAAACGAATATTATCATCTGTCATGTACCTACTTAAGGTTTTTAGATCATCTTTTTTAAATTCAATTAAACGATCAATTCCATACAAGGGTACTCTGCGATAGTCTCCAATAATTCTCCCACGTGAGTAATTGTCTGGTAAACCTGTTAGGATGTGTTTTTTTCGTAATAGTCTGTGTTTTTCTGAATAAACGCTAAATACTCCATCATTATGGGTTTTGCGGTATTTGGAAAAAATTTCTTCCACATCCTTGTCAATATTAAAGCCATAGCTTTCTGCAGCTCTTTTAACCAGTTTAATACCTCCTAAGGGCTTTATTGTCCTTTTTAGCGGTTTATCAGATTGAAGACCAACAATTATTTCATTTTGTTTGTCAATATATCCAGGCTTATGACTTAATATTGTTGAAGGTGTTTTTGTATCTAGTTCAAGAATTCCTTTTTTTTGTTCTATCTGTACTAACTCACAAATCTTTTCCCAGATTTTCTTTGTTCTTTCGGTAGCTGGTGCGAGGAATGATTCATCGCCATTGTATTGTGTATAGTTGAGATGGACAAAATTACGAACATCTACTTCTGTTTGCCATTTCCCTGTTTTAAAAGTTTCCATAGGGCAGTTGATAGTATTAAGTTTGTGTTATAACATAGCATAGATGTAAAATTTTTTGAAGAGTTGTTTATGTACAAAGCAATTATATGTGATATATATGGGGTTTTAATGAATGTTAGTGTAAATGGTGATATCAATATGAAACTCATTGATTTTTTGATAGAAAATAAAAAGAGGTATGGATTATTACTATTATATTCAAGCCTAAATGAACAAAGCGTAAAAGGGCTAAAAAAAGCTGTACCAGAGCTATTTGAGGTAGTAGATGCTGAATATTATGCTTCAAATGTTAAATATTTGAAACCTGATATACGAGGTTTTGAGGAAATTTTAAACAAATGGGGTTTAAAAGCCAACGAAGTTTTGTTTATTGATGATTCTGAAAGGAATGTAAATGCAGCAAAAACTCTGGGTATAAAAACTTTGCAATATGGAAGTTCTGAAGACATATCTACTTTAAACTCCCTTTTATCTCCTTAATCTGATCCCTGTACTGTGCTGCTTTTTCAAACTGCAAGTTCTCAGAAGCTATCATCATTTTTTCTTCTAGGTCTTTTACTACACGATTAATTTCTTGAGTAGAAGGTTTGTTTTGCTTAATCCATTCATCATACTTTTTCTTTTCGTCAATATCTGGAATATCAACCATTTTTTTACGAATTTCTTTTATTATGGACTTTGGATCAATTCCGTGCTTTTTGTTGTATCCCATTTGATATTTTCTTCTCCTTTCAGTCTCTGAAATAGCGTATTTCATACTTTGAGTCATATTATCCGCGTAGAGTATAACTCTGCCTTCTAGGTGCCTTGCAGCTCTCCCTATGGTTTGTATTAGACTAGTTTTTGACCTCAAAAAACCTTCTTTGTCTGCATCAAGAATTGCAACTAAGGAAACTTCAGGAAGATCAAGACCCTCACGAAGCAAATTAATACCTACAACTACATCATATTCACCAAGTCTAAGGTCTCTGAGTATATCTACTCTTTCTACAGTATCAACGTCAGAGTGTAGATATTGTACTTTAATGTTTAAATCTTTTAGATATGTTGTTAAATCTTCAGCCATTTTTTTTGTCAAAGTAGTTATTAAAACTCTCTGACCTTTTTCAACAGTTTCCTTTATTTCATCTATTAGGTTATCTATTTGATTTTTAGTAGGTCTAACAGAAAGTTCTGGATCCAAAAGCCCTGTTGGTCTGGTAAGAAGTTCTGTAACATTATCTTTTGCTAAATTCATTTCCCAGTTGTCTGGAGTAGCGGAAAAATAAATGGTCTTTCCTCTTCTTGTAAAAAATTCATCAAAATTTAATGGGCGATTATCTCTAGCCGATGGTAATCTAAAACCATATTCTATGAGTGTGTCTTTTCTAGACTTATCACCACCAAACATTCCTCCAACTTGAGGGATTGTAATATGTGACTCATCTACAAAAAAGAGATAGTCTTTTGGAAAGTAATCCATTAAAGTAAATGGGGGTGAACCAGATTCTCTTTCTTCAAAATATATTGAATAGTTTTCCATCCCTTTGCAATACCCAACTTCTCTTATCATCTCTATATCATATTTTGTTTTTTGCTCTAGTCTTTTGGCTTCTAAATCTTTGTTCAAATTTTTTAAAAACTTAATTCTTTTTTCCAAATCTTGTTCTATTTTTTCCGTTGCTTTGTTTATGACATCGGAATTAAATATGAATGATTTTGAAGGGAAAATCTCAACTTCATTAACATCGCGTATTCTCTGGCCTGTCAATTTATCAACAAACCCAATCCTCTCTATTTCATCACCCCAAAGTTCTAAACGCACTGGAAATTCTTCATAAGGTGGGAAAATTTCAACAACATCTCCTTTTACACGAAAAGTACTGGGTTCAAAGTCCGTTTTGTCTCTTTCGTATTGCATAAAAGTAAGTTGTTGAGAAAGTGAAGATATTGATATTGAGTCCCCAACCTTAAAAATTACAGATTTATTACTATAGTTGTTAGGGTCTCCGATGTTGTAAATACATGATACAGAAGCTACAACAATTACATCTTTTCTTGTTAAAACAGCATTCATAGCAGAGAGTCTGAAAAGTTCAATTTGTTTGTTAATATCAGATTCTTTTTCAATATATATGTCTCTAGATGGAATATATGCTTCTGGTTGGTAATAGTCATAGTAAGAGACAAAATACTTCACTGCATTTTCTGGAAAATATTCTTTAAATTCTTCAAAGAGTTGAGCTGCAAGAGTTTTGTTGTGGGAGAGTATTAAGGTTGGCTTTTGTAAATTCTGTATTATATTTGCCATTACAAATGTTTTTCCAGAACCTGTTACACCAGCAAGAACCTGATCTTGAAGACCTGAATTATGTTTCTTAATTAGGGAGTCAATCGCTTTTTTTTGGTCTGGAGAGGGGCTATATGTTGTTTTTAATTTAAACTTTTTCTCTTGCATAAGGGTTATTTTAACAAGATATTAAGGTTTTGTATATTGAAAATAAAATATAAAAATGATATAATGGCGCCATTAAAATAACTATTTTAAATAATATGGAAGAATTTGAGAAGCAAAAAGAACCACAAGAAGTGAATTTAACTGTAGAACAAGAGTTCCGTTTAGAAAAAGATATACAGGCGAACTTAATAAAAGCTGAGAATGTAGAAGAAGTAAAAGAACAAATGGAAAAACTAGTGTCATTGGAAAGAAACTCAAAAAATGGTAGGGCAATAGCAAAAACAGAGGATTGCATGGGCGTCTTAAATTTAGGATGTGTTGGGGCAAATATTGGCAATGAAATTGCATCATCTTTGGCAAAAGATCTATATCCAGAATTGTATAGAAATATCGCTTTAAAAAGGGAAAAAATAGAAGTTAAAGACTTGGTTAAAATGGCTACAAGTCTTCGTCTTTTATATATTGGTAATAAACGGTATGATGGAGTTGATTCAATAAATAAGGAAATGATTGAAAACGCATTTATAAAGCTAATTCAGCTTTTACCTCCTGAAGATGGAGAAAGAGAATAACAACGAAAAGCTTACAATTAAAAATTCCTCAGAATTTCAAACTTTAGAGGAAGCAAATTCATCTCTTGATAATATGTTAGAAGCTGCTTTTAGGGATAAAGGTACAGAAGCTTTTGAGCAAATTGAAAATGGCGTGGAAATATTAGATGACTTAGAATTAACTTCAGATGTTCGAAATTTAATAATAACGAGATTGGTTAAAGACTTTTACCCTATTGCAAAAGTCTCAGGAGAAGTGATAAAAACAGGAAGTATTGCAAAAGTAGCTAACACTTTAGGAAAAATAATCAAAGATGATTATGAAGAAACAGAATTTGCAGATAAGTGTAAAAAAGCTTTTTTTGAAACAATTATATTAAATGATAAAACTATATAATGGAAAAAGAAATATCAGGAAATAAAAGTAGTAGATATACAGAATCAGGTCTATACGGCAAATTACAAGAATTACATCCAGAATGTTATGATTTATTTCTTTCACAATTAACTAAAGTTGTTAGAAGCTCAGGAGAAAAGGAAATTTTACTTTATACAGATATTCTTCTGGAATTTGCTGTTCATAAAGGAGACAGTGATATAACTGGTAAAATAGTAGAAACAACAGTAGATGAATTTTTACCTGTTTTAAATAGAAAAAACTCTGAAAGTATCAAGAATTTACTGTCGAATGAATATAAAACAGTTTTGGAAAATTTTGAAGAAATAAGGGAAAATGCTGATGAACAAACTGCTTCAAAGTGTTTATTTGGGGAAGCTATTCTTACTTTCCCTGGCAGTAAAATCATTGACGAAGAAAAACTAGATTCTTAAACTAAAACCCTCTATAATCCACCTATGATTAAAAAACTTTCTCAAGAAGTCGTCAATCAAATAGCAGCAGGCGAAGTTATAGAAAGACCAGCATCTGTAGTTAAAGAATTACTCGATAATGCTATTGATGCAAAAGCTGAAAAAATTGACATTAAAATAAAAAATGGAGGAATTAGATATATTGAAATATCTGACAACGGTGTTGGTATAGACAAAGGAGATCTTGCTAAGGTTTTTGAAGCTCATACAACAAGTAAAATCCAAAATCTTGAAGATTTAAATGAAATACTCTCAATGGGTTTTAGAGGAGAAGCTCTCTCAACTATTGTTTCTGTAGCTTCGGTTTCAATGATTTCTAAAAAAAAAGATGGAGATTTTGCTTACAAAGTAACAGGGAAGGGAGTAGATATATCTAAGCCTACAAAAAGTCCGAGAGATACAGGAACTACAGTAATAGTAGAGAATCTTTTTAAAGATATTCCTGCACGATTTAAATACCTTCGTGCAGAAAGTACGGAATACAGAAAAATTCTAGAAATTCTAACACCGTATTTTCTAGCATATCCAGAAATACATTTTACTTTTAGTCATAATGGTAAACAAATTTTTAATCTACCGAAAGCAAAAGAGCTTAGTGTGAGAATAACGAGTGTATTAAAGGGTGACTTTACCAAAAATATGTTATCTGTGTTTTTTGATGGAGAAGGTATGAAAATAACGGGATACGTGGCTCGTCCAGAGCATAATTTTAACAAAACACTGCATCAATATATGTTCATAAACAAGCGACCAATTTATGACAGGGGGATTGTAAGAGCTGTCTCAGAAGGTTTCTCTCGCTTCATCCCAGAAGGCAAGAAAGTTCCATTTGTAATGAATTTGGAAATTAAATCGTCCCTAGTTGATATAAACGTACATCCTAAAAAAGAAGAAGTACGATTTATGAATCCATTTAGAGTATATTCTGCTGTAGAAGAAGCTATAAAACAAGCATTAAAAGAGTACTCTACACAGGAAACAACAACATTTAGAGATAAACCCACTGAAATTAATTACAAAAAACAATCAAGTTACAATGTTAGTTCTGGTTTGAAATTTTCAGAACAATTACTTAAAAACAAAAAGGTTGAAAAAAATAAAGTAGAAAACTTACCAAACGCAAATCTTTTTAGTCAAAATGAACAAGTAGACGAGCAACAAGATTATTATAAATATCACCAAATATTTAACATGTACATTATTGTTCAACTTGAAGACGAAATTTGGGTTATAGATCAACATGCTGCTTCAGAAAGGATATTTTATGAAAAAATTCAAAAACAATACAAAAAAAATTCTGTAGAAGTGCAAAACTTACTAATTCCTCTTGAA
>PWIP01000012.1 GCA_003560355.1 Candidatus Dojkabacteria bacterium
CTCTATCTTTTTTCAAATTTTCAGCAATTTCATTAATTTTCTTCTCTTCAAATCTGGCATCTGCTTTAACGTTAAAGCTAATACTATGCATCAAGAATCTTGAGTTTGGCAGAGCATATCTTTTTTGTCCAGCACAATATACAACACATGCAATTGAATCTATTGATCCAAAATTACATGTTTCAATATTTATTGGGGCTTTTTTAAGGAAATTGTACATTGACAAGCCGTGGAAAACTGAACCACCTGGAGAAGAAATTAACATTAAAATATCTTCTCTGCCTTCCCTGATTAATTTTTCTACAACACTCATCAGTGCATGAGCTGACTGTTGATTTATTTCAGCTAGGAATCTTACAATTGTTCTGTCTTTCATAAAATGTTTTTTAAAAATAAGTGTTTTGATTATACAACAGTTGAAGTTTATTGTTAAATAGATTAGAATTTTGAATTATTTTAATTTTTAGAATTTTGTTTATGGATATAGAGCATGGAGAATTTACTGACAACCTTGGAGAAGAGGTTTTCAGAGATTATGAAAATTATGAAAGGCAGAAATATCAACCTCTTTTAAAAATAAATGAGCGTTTAGAAGAAATAGTTCGTATGAAGAAGGCAAAAATATCAATTCCAAAGCTTTCAAATAAGCTTCTGGATGAATTTATTGAAAATAATGTTGATGAATTAGGTAGGGATATTATTTGTGATATGTTATGTAAGTTAGAAATTCAGGTTGAAGATAAGGAAAAGCTTTTTGAGAGTCTTGTAGAGGAGGAAAGGCCACTAAGTGATTTTGAAAGACAATTTGTATCTGAAGTCGCAGATGGAGATAGGCATCTATTGGATCGTTATTTTCCAGAATATGTTTTTGATGAACCAAGTTCAACATTATTTTTTGCGGAGCAAGTAGATGATGAAGAAGCTGTTTAATCAGACTTCTTCCTAAAATTTGGCAACCATATCAGACTTATAGAAAAAGTGGGATTATGAAATAATATTCATGTACTTGAAATCATTTTAAATATATACTACACTCTGAATAGAGCTTATATAAATTTTAAAATTTAAGCCTATGACGTGGTTAGAAGAACTCGGAGAGAGCTTTACACAGTCTATGGATAATCTGTGGGCTAGTGTTGTAGACTTCGCTCCAACTTTTTTCAGTGCGCTTCTTGTTTTAGTTCTCGGTTTAATTATTTCCAACCTTTTAGGCAAGTTTATAGGTAAAGTAGTAAAGCTTGTCAGAATTGATAACCTAGTAGACAAGATAGGGGTAAAGAAAGAAGTTAAAAAGGTAGGAATAACACTAAACTTTTCCGCTTTATTTGAGTGGTTAGTTAAGTGGTTCTTTTACATTGTAACTTTTGTTGTAGTTGTTGATATTTTAAATATTGAACAACTAACTCTTTTCCTTGAAAGATTGGTTCTTTACTTGCCTAATGTTATTGTTGCAATAATTATATTAGCTGTAGGTTTAGTTATTGGTAAATTACTTAAAGATGCTGTTGAAAGTTCTTTAAAGAATTTTGCTTTCACAGAGAAAGTTTCTGTGTTTTTAGGAAGCTTGGCAAAAACTGCAGTTTTCATTTTTGCTCTAATGGCTGCATTAGTACAGCTTGGTGTTGCTGCTGATTTAATACAAATTCTTTTTACAGGATTTGTCCTAATGTTAGCTATTGCAGGAGGTTTGGCATTTGGACTTGGTGGTAGGGAACATGCTTCTAGAGTATTAGATAGAGTTGAAACAGAAATGAAGCCAAGGAAGTAGATTTGGTAAAAAGTAAAAAGCCCTAGGTAAAAATTACCTAGGGCTTTAAAAATACTTGAAAATTATTTTCATGAAAAAAGTAGTCGTTGAAGCTAAAAACATTTCATACTCATATGGTGATTTTTTAGCAGTTAAGGATGTTAGTTTCTCACTGAACTCTGGAGAAGTTTTGGGTTTCCTTGGCCCTAATGGTGCAGGTAAGACAACAGTAATTAAAATGCTTACAGGGCAGCTTGAAGTTCAAAAAGGTTCTATTAAAATTTTTGGTAAGAGATTAAAAAAAGAAGATTCTGAAATTCGTAAGAGAATAGGGGTTTGCTTTGAAGAAAAAAATCTCTATGAAAATATGACCGCAAGGGAAAACTTGCAGTTTTTTGCAAAATTATTTGGAATACAAAAGTATGATTTTGATAAAGCGCTCAAGCGAGTGGATTTAGCAGGACGAGCTGATGACAGGGTGGGGACTTTTTCAAAAGGAATGCGCCAAAGACTCATGATTGCTAGAACACTTCTTAATACTCCAGACATTCTTTTTTTAGATGAGCCTACCAGTGGTTTAGATCCAACTTCTTCTCAAGCTATTCGTGAAATCATCAGAGAGGAAATGGAACGCGGTGCTACTGTTTTTTTAACAACTCATGATATGCATGAAGCTGATCAACTTTCTCATAAAGTAGCCTTTATCAATGAAGGGGAGATTGTTGCTTTAGATACACCAGAAAATCTAAAAGTTGAGCATGGTAAACGTTCTGTCAAAGTTCGTGTTCGTAGGGGTAAAAAAATTGAAACCAAAACCCTCTCTCTTGAAGATGAAGGAGTGGGCGAGAAAATTAAATCTTTGGTTGATTCAAAAAAACTTCTTACAATACACACAGAAGAATCAAATCTTGAAGATATTTTCATTAAACTTACGGGGAGGAGGTTGGAATAATGGGCAAGAGAGTTTCAAGACTTTCCATTATTTTTGCCATTATTAAAAAAGATTTCTTTGAAATTTTTCGTGACAAACTTTGGGTCTATCTTTCAACCATAGGTATTTTGCTGTATGTTTTAATCTATTGGCTTTTGCCTTCTACTGTGGATGAAACCTTAGTTATCGGAATATATCAAAACGATATGGATGAAATTTTGCAGGAGTATTCTGAACAAGAGGAAGGTTTGAAGTTTGTGGAATTTGAATCTTCCCAGGATTTACAAAAAACTATTGAAGGGGAGCTAGAAAATGAGGAGGATGTTAACATAGGTATTGTTTTTCCAGATGATTTTTTGCAAAAATCAGTTTTAGGAGAAAAATCAAAAGTTGAAATATATACAGATACATCTGTTCCAAAAGAAATTCGCAATGCAATGACCAGCTTCATACGTGAAATGACATTTGGTATACACTCCGCTATTGTCCAGGAAGATTCTTTTCCTGTTGAATTACCAGATGAAGAACAAATTATACTAGGGGAGGATAGAGTAGGGGATCAAATAGCTTTTAGGCAGAGGCTAAAACCTCTCTTTGCCTTTTTCATACTTTTAGTTGAATCAATGGCCTTAGCTTCACTTATCGCCGTTGAAATACAGACTAGAACTATTACAGCAATTTTAGCTACACCAGCGAGGTTAATTGATTTGCTTTTGGCAAAAACCATATTTGGTACTCTCTTGGCTTTCTCACAAGCAGTTATACTTCTACTTCTCATAGGTGCTTTGGGGCAAAATCCTTTAATGCTACTAGCCATGATTTTACTAGGTGCAATAATGGTGACGGGTTTTGCATTTATTTCAGGAAGTGCAGGGAAGGATTTCATGGGAACACTTCTTTACAGTGTCCTTTTTTTAATCCCTCTCATGGTTCCTGCTTTTGCTGTTCTTTTTCCTGGTAGTGCTTCATTATGGATTCAGATTTTGCCAACATATGGTTTGGTTGAAGGTATAATTAAATCAACAGCATATTTACAAACTTGGTCTGAAGTAGCTCCCTACTTTCTAATGGTCATTGCATGGAACATAGTTATACTTAGTGCTGGGTTAATAATTTTTAAAAACAGGGTTAAGAAATTATGAGTAGCAAAAGAGTCTTGGAAATATTTTTAAAAGATTTTAAACTTGGACCACGCTCTCCACTCTTTCTTTTTGCAATTGCAATTCCTTTACTTTTGACATTCCTCATTCAAGTCGTTTTTGGAGATCTTTTTGATCCAAGTCCTAGACTTGCTGTTGTTGATTTAGGAGATTCTGAGATAACGAAGGAAGTAAAGAAACTTGAAGGAATTGATGTTACAGTATTGGATGATTTTGATGAAATGAAAGATGGAGTAGAATCTCATGATTTTGATGCAGGTTTTGTTTTACAAGAGAATTTTGATCAAATGGTTCGTGATGAACAACGCCCTGAGTTGGAATTTTTCATAAGTGGAGAAAGTCTTGCTTCAGAAAGGATAATTCTTTCTGTTACGATGATAGATTTAATTAGAAAGGTTGAAGGTTTAGATTCTCCTGTTGAAATTGAAGTTGTAACTTTTGGAGAAGAATTAGCACCTATGTCTGAAAGACTTGTCCCTCTAATCCTCTTCTATGCTCTTTTTGTTGCAGGTGTTTTTGTTAAAGGTATGAGTATTGTTGAGGAAAAAGAAAAAGGAACACTTAGAGCAATTTTAACAACCCCAACAAAAATGATAGAGTTTGTTTTAGCAAAAGGCATCTTAGGTTTTGTAATTGCCATAATTATTACTTTCATAACTTTACTACTGAACAATGCTATTGGTAATCAACCTTTTGCTTTGCTTTTAACATTATTTGTTTCAGTAATTATGATTATTCAAATTGGAATAATATTCGCCCTTCTTTCTAAGGATGTAAAAGCTCTTTACACATTTGTTAAAAGTGTAGGTTTTGTGCTTTTTATGCCAGCAGTTTTTTACATATGGCCTGATTTACCTCAATGGATTGCAAAAATATTTCCTACTTATTGGATGATTGACCCAATATACAAGATAGGGGTTGAGGGTTTAGGTTTAGGTGACGTTTGGTTTGAACTTTTAATTGCCTTTTTAATTGTTCTACTACTTGTACCAGTAGTTATTTTTCTATCAAAAAGGGTCGAAAGAAGTTTGGCTATGTAATTACTCCCCTAGTTTGACAAAAAGCAATAATGGGTATATACTCATTATGCAAGTAGGTAATAATTCCTCTTGTATCTCAAAGAAAGGAGGTAGCAATTATGCCTGCATTTGATGGAACTGGTCCTAGGGGTTTTGGGCCAATGACAGGTCGAGGTTTTGGTTCTTGTGGTTACAGATACAGGAGATTCTATTCTCCTAGAAATGAACTAGCTGCTTTAGAACAAGAAATAAAGGAGCTAGAGGAAGAAATAGCCATTCTTCGTGAAGAAAAAAAAGCTCTAGAGGTTCAGAAAAAGTAAAAGAAGGCTGGGAGCTGGCCTCTTTTAAAAGGGGCCAGGGAGCCTTCTTTTAGAATTTAGTTTAGTATAAAATGAAAATTATGCCAAGACCTAGACTTTGTAGAAAAATTACATTTAAACCAGATGTTGTTTATTTTAAACCCCAGGGTGTACCTATGAAATTTCTTGAGGTTGTTCATTTAACTCTTGAAGAAGTTGAAGCTTTAAGATTAAAGAATGTTGAAAATTTAGAGCAAATTGAATGTGCAAAAAAGATGAAAACTTCTCAAAGTACTTTTCAAAGAATTCTTTCTTCTGCTTACAAAAAAATTTCCTGTGCTTTAATAGAGGGTAAAGCCATTGAAATCAAAAGTGAAGTTACTTAAGTTTCTTTTTTCTTAAAAAAACATAAGTTTTTGCTGCAATTAGCATAACTATAGTTATTGGTGCTGTTGTAATGACGAGTCCATATTCTGAATCAAATTCATTTGGAGAAATGTGTTTAACAAATATCCCTATATACGCCCAAAGAAATACAAGACCGTAAAAAAGATCTTCATCTTTTACTATTCTAACAATTCCAATTATTACTCCAATTACAAGAATTATTGCAGTCCAAGTTTGATCTGCAAGTCCAAATCCATACCATCTAATACTAACGAGAAATGTTGTTACATTCGCTATTGTTGCGACAGTAATCCACCCGAAATATATACTAAATGGTGCTAAAACAAAGAATTTCTCTCTTACATCAAATTTTCTTTCTTTTAACAATCCAGCAATTTTAATCAAACAAAGTAAAATGACAATCATTAAAATCAAGGAAAGGAATATGAGCTTGTTATGCCAAGCAAAAATCCAAAGAGCATTTGCAATTGATGAAGTTATGAAATATGGAGCAATGTTTTGAAAAAGTTCTTCTCTTTTTTTGTCTTTCTTTTTTGTTTGGAAAAGACCTATTTGATAAAGAACATAACCACCGAGAAGTAAATATATTATTCCCCAAATTGCAAATGTAAAACCAATGGGAGCAAAGAGGTCTGGATAAAAGTCTGAAACTTCTCCTGTGGTTACTCCTGCAATAGGTAGGATGTTTGCAAGTGCATTTACAGTAACCATTAATAGATATGTAATTAAAACAGCAATTTTCAACATGACCCTAAAATAGAACTTTAAATATTAAATGATAGAATTATCTTCATAAGGGCAGAAACTTTCTTCGTAATCTAGATCTTTTTCGTCATTATCATATCGTGTTTTTAACACCAAATTACCATCTTCGTCATAGCGTCTCTCTATCCCCTGTTTCAAACCATTTTCATACGGTATTTCCAATCTTAATCTACCTCGTTGGTCATAACGTTTTTCAATTCCACATTTTATACTATTTCTGTATGGAATTTCTTTTTTAATATTACCATTCCTATTGTAAACTTCTACATTTTTTTTAATCCCTTTACTATACCAAATCAACACAGTCTCACCATTGCTTTTGTATACTGTCGTCATACCATCTCTTTCTTTGTATTCGTTGTAAGAAATGTCCTTAACCCAAAGTCCATCTTTATGAAACAGAGTCTGCGTTTTTCTTGTCCCTTTCATACCCCATTTATCAGTAGGGATATCGACAATACTTTCTGGATTGTCTAGAAGTTCTTTCAACAGAATTTACTTCTCAAGTTAATGTTGTTTTAAGTCTAGCAAGTGGTTGAATATATTTCAAGATTTTTTTTGTGTCTAAACAAACATATCTTAGAAATGAAGAGGAGATTTTTGAGTTTAAAAGTTACCATTTTTCATTATGTACAACATCTTCTTTGCTTTTTATTTCCTTCTCGCTTCTAGTTTGATTTGGATAGCCGATTGGGAGCATGCAAATAACTTCGATGTCTTTTGGTATTTCTAGTATTTTTTTAACTTTTTCTTCAACTGAAGAATCTTTTAAATCATGAACATATGTCCAACAACTACCAAGTCCAAAATCGTGAATTGCAAGTAACATATTCTGTGCTGCACAAGCTACACTCATATGCATTGCTGATTTGTTAACATCTTTTGTTTTAGTACAACAAAGAACAATACAAAGTTGTGCGTCTTTTACAAATGGTGCCCACTGATGTGTTTGTGATAGTTTTTCTAATTTCCCTTTATCTTTAACAATTACAAAAGCCCAAGGTTGAGTATTGTGTGCTGAAG
>PWIP01000017.1 GCA_003560355.1 Candidatus Dojkabacteria bacterium
TATTTCTTCAAATTTCTCCCTTATTTGCTCTATTACTCCTTCTCTAGTTGGGTCAACAGTATCAATATCCTCTATATCAATATCTCCACGTAAAAATGCTGCCACATCTTCATCTCTAGTAAATTCAAAAACATCATTTGAATGAGCATCAACAAAAGCTTGATATGCTATACCAGCAGAATCTGCAGGTATCACGGTGAGCTTCCAAAAAAGCCTCTGGTCTCTAACAAAAGGCAAAGGCTCTACAGAACCAAATCTATTCCAATCAACAATAGGGTTAGAACGTCTTACATAGTCCGCAGACTTGACAGGCCCTGTCAAAATTTGATCTTCAGGGAGTTCAAATATTTCAATTTTTCCTGTTTTAGCATCTATTACGAATATTTTAAAAATACCATGACTTGCACCATATGGTTCGGCACTTATGAACCATTTTAAGCCTTCCTCAGTATCCATCAGATACGGCTGTCTATTAACCCTGGGGCCAGTATCACTAACATCTTGGATTTGTATTTGGTCTTCATGTATGAAAAGTTTGTTTAAAACTCCTAGATAAAATTCATAAGCTTCTGTATAAATTCTTGCCAATTTTTCAGGAAAAATTCTATTCTCTGAAAGTACAGAATGTTCTAACGCTTTTTCAGGAGAGAGTAAATCAATACTTCCATCTGTATCTACAACAAAAACTCCTTCAAATTCTGGAACGGCATAAACTATTCCATATCTCATGTGATATGAATATGAAATAGCTCCTAAGCAAGTTAATATATCTCCATCATCAACTAAATAGTAAGGGTCATCTAATGTTACAAAATATCTGTAGCGATAAATATTCCAAAAAAGATTATCTGTAATATACATACCTTCTCCTATCTCCATATCCTGCCAAACATTTTCGGAATTTCTAGATTGCTCGGTTGCATTAACATAAACTATTCCCTTATTTTTATTCAAAAACTGAATTACAAAACCATCGGGTACTAAAGGAAAAACCCAACTCATGTCATCCTCAACTAAAGCAATATTTTCAGTACCCAATTTGTATTGACTAAGCTGTAGGGAATCTTTTGCATATCTTTGAGCTACAGAGTAGGGCATTAACCTAAGATTTTCAGTAGATTCAGGAAGATTTTCACGAAAAGCATACTCTATATTCTCCGTTATATGAACATTCTTAAACCAATTTGAAAAAACAAGACCAATTATAACAAGAAACATGAATAAAATAGGTAAAAGGACAGTATTAGTTGTTGTATTTATTGTTTCTGTTTTACCTCCATTAATTTGTACTTCCATCTTGTGGTTTAGTACAGGTATTCTTTTTAGGATGAGATAATATATTAATACAGTAATAATTGCCATTTGGAAAATAACGGGATTTATGTAGAAAAACATTACAAAACCATGAAACCAAGCTCTAAAATAAAAAAATACAAAACCTAGGATAAACAACAAAACAAAAATTTTTATATATTTTTTCAAAAAATCCATACTGGAATTTTACTACAACCCCAATTCCTTATCAATAGATTGCATTGCTTTCAAAGCTATTTCAACAAATTCTTCTAGAGAAAGTCCCAAATCCTCACAACTAGCTATTTGTTCTCTATTAGCCCCCCTAGCAAAGGATTTTTCTCCGAATCTATTTAAAACAAAACTTGTATCAATGGATTTAAGCTTTTTCTCTGGGCTTACCAAAACACAAGCCACTATTAAGCCAGTAAGAGGATCTACAGCATAAAGGGCTTTGTCCAAAGAAGTCTTTCTTGGTAAACCATGAATTTCATTATGCACTTTTACAGCGTAAACTATATCATCAGGGACATCCACCTCTTCAAGCATTTCGGCAGCAAGTAAACTATGCTTTTTTGGATTATCAGCTGTTTCAGAATAATCAAGGTCATGGAGCAAACCTGCTAAAGCCCATTTTTCTTCATCTTCACCTAATTCATTGGCCAAGAACTTCATAACGACTTCAGTTGCAAGACAATGCTTCTGCAAATTTACATTTGGAATTTCTTTTTTCATAACCTCCAAAGCCTCCTGGCGAGTAATCATAGTTTTCTTTTTAAAAATTATTCCACAGAAGAATCATCCTTTATACATCGTACAGAAAAAGCGTGTTCTGTACTAAAAGTACTACGAATTATTTCATCCGAACGAGATAGAAAGGTTCTACTCCAAACAGGCCCTACATCTTGCTCAGTAGAAGTCCAGAAAAAACTAGATTTATCTAAATCATAAAAATATCCATCTACATACTGTCCGCCTGGAAGTACTGAAAAATCGTATCCATCTAGTCCACCAAGTGCTTCATCTTTTGATTGCCAAAAATCTGTAGATTTCAAATTTGCTCCTGCCACCTCTTCACCTCCTGCATATTCTTCTAATTCCTGCCAATCTTCATCAGAGGGTAATAACCATCCAGTAGGACAATCCACTCTTGCAGCTTCCCAATTATACAATCTGCCATATATTTCACAATTTTCATCTTCATCATTGTAACACCAACTCTCTCCCTCTGAATGCTCTGATGTTCTTAAATTCTCAGCAAACCAAACTTGGTCTCCAATTTCAACAGTTTCATAAATATTGCCCTCAGCATCTACTGGAAGTATTTCCTTTTCTCCTAGTTCAAAAATAGAACTGACATTGAAAATATAATAGATTAATACCAAAAGGAAAAGAAGAGCTAAAATTAAAAAGAGAGTTTTTTTACTTTTTCCCATAAATTAAAAAACTTAAATTATTAACTCTAATTTAACACATTTAAGGATATAAAATCAAAGTTTCTTTTTCCTTTTTTGATTCCTGCTTTCAAAATAATGTTTCGTAACACTACCAGCGATAACACCAATAAGGACAATTCCAAAAAACATTAAAAATATACCCACTATTCTACCTTCTGTTGTTACAGGATAAATATCCCCATAGCCCAGCGAAGTCAATGTAACTATAGACCACCAAACGGCATCAAACAATGTTTCTACAAATTCATTCTTCTCAAATTCAAAAATGAAAAAGAAAAAACTTCCACAAAGAATAGTTAAAAAAGTAATAGTCGTTATTTTTATAATATTTAGCCAATCACCCTCATGCATATTGATACTCTAACATAAAAAAACTTCTTCTTAAATACTTAACTATTTTTTAACTATACAGCTCAATATCTCCCAATACATTTTCATTCTGGCATTTACACCCCTCAAAAAGCCTAATTTTTCTTCTTTTGTAACATGAGACATATTACTTAAAGCGACTTTTTTTAATCTAACCTTTGACTTTTTTATGTGATTGTTCAAAGCAACTTCAACTCCAAAACGTGCAACATCCAAATCAGAGATACCTTCAAGAATAGATGCTCTCAAAGCCCTTTGACCTGAAAGCTTTGGAATCATTTTTTGAGCTAAATCAGTAAAAACCCTCCCTTCTTCAAAAATCCCTATCGTTATATCTGCCTGATTTTCTAAAACGGGACTTAAGAGATCATTAATATGCTTTTCTTTCAACCCTATTAAATCTGCATCCAAAAAAAGAAGAATATCAGCTGAACCGTTATCCAAACCCTTTTTCATGGCTCCTCCCTTGCCCATATTTTCTTTCAAAACTATGACTTCAACATCAAAACTTTTAGCCACTTCTACTGTATCATCTTCGGAACCGTCACTTACAACTACAATCTTTTTTATCTTATTGACTTTTTTAAGAACAGATAGTACACCACCTATGGTTTCACCCTCGTTATATGCTGGTATAATTGCAACTATATTCATTTTTTAAGTATTTAATCTCAATTATTAACCCATAAGCCATGAACATTACAGTATTCACGAATTTTTGTAATTTCATTGTTGTTTACAAATTCTGCTTGTGGTTTTTCATGTGGTTTTAGAAAAACCCTACAGCTTTTACCTCCTTTGTAAACAATCTCTATCCATTCAATAAAATGCTCTTCTTGCATAGGATGAGGTTCTTGACCAACTTTAACAATAATTTTACCTTCTTTTTTTTCTAATACTGGCACATGCTTTTCATTTCCTACATCAAGACTTTTTTCTTGACTTAAAACCATAGGCTGTCCACAACAAACTAATTCTCCTTGCCCTGTGTGTAACACTTCAACAATATTTCCACAAATTTCGCATTTATATATTTCTTTTAATTTTGTCATTTTATTTATTTTAAAATTTATTTATATCCATTTTTTAAACCCAAACCCAGGGGTAACAGTATTAACATAATGAGAAATGCTATCAACGGTTGTCCAAAACCACCTGCATTGTCTGTAAGATTTGATACTAAACAAATTAAAGAACTATATCCAAAATATCCTAAACCAAAAAAAACAAAAAGTTGACCTAAAGTTTTGTTTTCTTTAAAAGGCTTATTATTAAAATATCTAAAAGCTATATATATGCAAATTGCTGACAGGAACAAAGAAAAAAAGGCAAGAATTAAAAAAGGGATAATAGCAAGTAAACTAACTCCTGAGGCAAATGCAAAAGAAGGTACTAAAACAAATGCAAGTACTGTTCCAAAAAGTATCAAAACTGCAGGCAAAAGCATAAAATAACCTATTACTTTTGGTTTGACTTGAGTATTAAGCATAAAGATATTTTAACACATAAAAAATAAATTTATGCTATTATTGAATAATTAGAATTTTGCTGTTATTCTTTTTACAATGGAAACAAAAAATGTTAATTCTAAAATAGCACTCATTCTTAAAATATTTGGTGGTGTTATAGTACTACTGCTATTAGTTTTAATAGTCCTACTGCTTTTAAGAGATGATTCCGATCAAGTTGTTGTAATAGAAAGGCCTGAAAATGGAAGTGGTCAAGACTGGGAACAACCTACTAATGGGGGAGATTTTGAAGCAAAAACAAAAATCCTGGACATTCCCGCAATGGATACTAATGATGCTTTTGGAATAATAGATATGCTCATTGCAGATTATGGGGAACCAAATCCAATAGGTTTGATTGATGTTTTAAGACAAACTCCAGAATTTGATGAAGAAGGGGAGAGAATTCCCCCTACCTTTCAAACGGTAACATGGCGTAATATTAAATATGGATACGATTTAACGTTTAATTTTTGGACAGATGGTTCATTAGCTAGAAAAGATTCTTACTATTTCACTGGGCATAATAGACAGGGACATAGTGTTGATGAAGTTCTAGAATTAGTAAATGTACAGAAGGATTCTCCAAATTTCATCTTTAATATAGTGGATTTTGGAGGTGCTGTGTTTAATGTCGGTATCACTCCAGCTGAAATTGCGAGAACCCCAGAACCAATATCCCAAGAAGAGATAGATGAATTAACTAGAGAAGAGGTTTTAGAAATTTTGGAAGAAAATGCTCGTAGAGAACATCCAAATAATCCAGCACGAGCGAAATTAGAATATGACAATCAATTAGCTGCCTATGAATGGGTTTTAAGCCAACAAGATCATTCTGATGTTATGCAAAAAGCAAGGAGAGAATGGGGACATAACTACATAATGGTTAAATGGCAATATGAAAGAGATGTGCAAGCACATGAAAGGAATTTGTAATGGAACAAACAGAGATTGAACAAAGAGAAAAACTAATTTCCGATGTTGAACCCATAGATGATAGTGCTGCGAAACTACCAATGAATGAAGAACAAATAAAAGAAATAGTGGAAGAGCCGCTTCAAGACGCAGTTTTAGATTTAATCAAAGAAAAAGGTATAAGAACAGTTTCTACATCTGCTAACAAAAATGATATAGAAAACGGATATGGTTATATAGCAGTGGATTACGAGAATTTATCACAGAACAACAAGAGGAAACTAGATAAACAAGGTTACAAAACAGTAGAGTATGGACAAAAGGATAGGTATAAAGTTGTGGAACTTAAATTCCAAATAAACAAAAATACTACAGTAGAAGAAATTAAGAAAGAGGCTCAAAAAATTGTCAATAAATTTGAACTACAAGAGCCAAACTGGATTAAGGAGTACTCTGTAGAAGATGTAATGGAAATTTTTTCCTACAAACCCGAAGAGAGAGAAAACTTTTTAAAAGAAGCGAAGGAAGAAAAATCATCTGGATATTATTTCAATCAAGAAACACAAAAATTTTATGACAGCAAATGGCTTCACGATATCAAAATGAAATTAAATAAAAAAATAAAGGAAATTACAAACACAGAAATTAATGAGAATTTGGTCCATACATCCTAAATACCTAGATTGCAAAGGTTTAGTTGCACTTTGGAGAGAATCACTTTTGGCAAAGAATGTTCTTTCTGATTTTACAAAAGGTTACAAAAACCATCCACAACTAATTCGTTTTAAAAAAACAAAAAACCCCTTAAAATCAATTAACATATACATTCATCATATATATATTGAGAGTTTAAAAAGAAATTATTCTTTTGACAAAACAAAATTTAAATTGGTAGATGAAAACATTAAGATAGAAGTTAATAATAAGCAGCTAGAATATGAATTTAAACATCTATTGAAAAAGTTAAAAGAAAGAGATTATGAAATGTATAAAAAACTTAAAAAAGAAGAAAATATAAAAGCACACCCTATGTTTGTAATTAAAAAAGGTGAGATTGAAGATTGGGAAATAATAAATTGAAAAATATTTTTAAGACTTCGTTCTCCTCTTTCGTTTTAATAAAACACTAAACAAAATTAAAAACAAACCAAACAAAGAAAACACTATGGGAATAACCATCATCTGTTCAAAGGTATACCTAAATAACGAAATAACAAACCCAAAATGCTCAGGAATTTCTACAAAATTACTAATCAATTCTAAATTCAAAGTTACAGAGAGTGAAATTAAAAACACAAGAAAAACTAAACCAGAGACAAGCATATTTACACCATACCATTTTAAACCTCCCCAAAAACCAGCAAACAAAATCATTAAAAGCAAAAACAAAAATAACACTACATAGGAAACAATAGGGAAGTAAGTTCTAATCATAATTATTTTAGAAAAAACATTTTTCGTTTGTTCATCTTCAAGAATGTCTTCTAGATAAAAAACATTATCTAAATCATCTTCCTCTATTTGAGGGGAACTTTCCTGCATATTTAACTCTTGGGTAATAATCTCTTCCAACAATTCCTGTCTGTCAGTAAAATCTATTTTTGCTGTTAGCGAATCTCTTTCACCCTTTGTATATGCTAAAACATCTTCAAGAATCATAAAAAATTGCCCTTCTAACCAGTCCTCACTAAAAACTTCGCTAAAAATAGACATAAACGGATCTCCTTCAACTTGGATCCCTTCATCTTCCACATCAAATCCTAACAATAAATTTGGCTCCAAATATGTATATAAATTAGAAAA
>PWIP01000009.1 GCA_003560355.1 Candidatus Dojkabacteria bacterium
AGCTGTACGATTATTTTCCATTCCTTGAAGTTGAGTGCAAGTGGTTAAAATACAAGGATTAGCTTCTGTGCCATCACCTGATTCACATACAACATTCCACCAAGCCCATTCATCCAGAGTCATTCCATCTTTTTTTGCTATCCAATCAACATCTTCAAAATTAGTTTTAACACCAGTTAGTTTCCAGCGATATTCTCCAGGTGTTAATTTTTCATTAATATCATATTCTTTCCATATCTCTATCTGATATTCTTTTGTTTCATATTCTACACAATATGGTTCATTCCAACAACCAAGTTCATCACAAATTTCTACACCATTATATTCATATTCTACACAATATGTTTTTGTTTCTGTTTCATAACCATCAAAAATCCATAACTGCCATTCATCCATTTGAGCATCTAAACCATCTCTATTCACGAAATAAACATCATTAAAAATTTCTTGAGCTTTATAAAAAACAACACGCCCTCTCGCTTCACATTCTTTCCAACAAACATCTGTATTTTCTGTCAGCGTGTATTCAGCTATTCGCTCTTTCCATATCCAAAACTGGCTTTGAGATATACGAATTGTTCCATATTGTGGATTAAAATCCTCTTGTAAAAATTCAGGCAAATTTTCACTAATTTCGAGTTCATGTATTTTACTCATTCCAAAAGGATTTAATGTATTTAATAACGAAGCATTTGCTACAGAAAAACTTAAATAAACTATCAAAGCAAATATTAATATTTTCTTCATAAATAAGCTCCTAATATCCCACTTGTCTTTGAGGCATTGCGTAATAAACCATTCCAACAACAATCATTATCAATATCAAAAATGGAAATAATGATATTACTAATTCTGTTGCTGTATCGAGCCCCGCGTTCGCTGTGGCATCTTCGATTAATTCTAAGATAACAGGTAACAAGGCGACATAAACAACAAGCGATACAAAAGTCATTACTAACCCTATTATGCTAAAAGCACCCTTTTTACCCACAGGGTTTCTTTCTCGAGCCAATTCAAGCAATTGCTTTAAATTCATTTTTTCCTCCTTTTTCGCAGATATGATTTTACTCTAACTTTTTTACCATCTCTTTTTTGCACATATCCACATACTCGTTTTCTTCTTTTTACCATGATTATTTACCTTGTAATATACCGAAATTTATTCCGGCTTTTATTGGCTTGAAACTTGCAGCTGCCTTTTCTTTTCCTCTGATTTTAGCAAATTCAAGAGCTCTTTTTCTTTTTTCTTTTCTATATATTTCTTTCTCTGTTTTTCTGAGTTCTTTTCTAAATGCGATTTCTTCTTTTATTTCAGCCTTTAATTTTGCTTTTGAGCTTTTAATTTTAGCTTTGATGTCTTTAGACAATTTCGCTTTTTTATTTTTTAATAATTCAAACATTTTTATTTACCTCCTAATATTTTTAATTTAGGTATTTTGAATAATCTCAACCCTCTTTTTTTCTTCCTCTTTTTTCGTTTTTTTAGTGGTATCTTAAAACCTACATCTTTTATATCTGATTCTATCCCCCATTCTTTGCTGAAATCAACCATTTCTTTTGTTGGGAATCTCCACGCTGAACCACGCCACCTGACTTCTCTTCTGAATTTCTGTTTAACTGCTGGCGTAGGTGGAAGAAAAGTTGCTGGTTTCATTGTTGTTGCCTCTGTTCTTGCTATAGACAATAAATCAGGCGATGGGAATATATCAAATGATATTTTAAAAGATGGTGCTTTTGGCGTAGGCATTTTCATAGGTATATCTACGCTTTTATCCCTAAACATCCACACAGGAGGAGGAAAAAATGGTGGCTCTACAACTAACCCTGGAAAATCTATTGTTGTTTTTGGCGTTGTAATTGTTTCTGTGATGGGTTCTGTTATTGTTTGAGTTTTTGTCTTTGTTGTTGTTGTTAATTTCGGTGTTGTTCCGGCCATTGTAACGGGCTTTAATTTTTGAGTTGGTGTTGTATCTAACATATATTCACTTTTTATTGATTCTAAAGGAGCTGTTGTTAAATCAGTAGTAGGTGTTTCCATAGTCAAAGGAACAAATGTGGCTTTATATCCTCTAACTGTTCTCGTTGCCACACTTATGTCTCTAACAAAACCCCAATCTGTTGAGCCAGTAACAATAGGTTTTAATTTTGGAGCTTCTAACCCTGATAAGCTTTTAGCAACACTAAAATCTGGAGAATAACTCATAGTTGTTTTTATTTTTGGAATTGAAGTAGCATCAATTAAACCCCTTGCATCTGGGGCTGGAGTTCCAAGCTTAACAAATTCAGCTCTTGTTGGTAATGGTGTTGTCGGTTTTATTGGCTGGAATGTTTTACTTATAGATTTTGCTGGTATTTGTAAATATTTAACACCAGGAGTTGTTAATTTTGTTGGATATAATATAGACCTTGATATTCCAAATTTTCCTGGCTTTCCTATTCCAAATTTAGCTATTTTCATATCTCCTAATGTTATTTTTTGCATAACAAATATATTTTTTTTACTTAGTGATTTAAGAATTATATCTGCTTGAGTTGCAGCTCTTGGTGTTTGGATACTTGTAAATGCACTTCTAAAAGGAGAAGCCATCATTTGCAAACCTTTACTATCTACTTTAACTACATCAGATAATACGCTTGGTTTATATATTAATTTAAATTGTTCGGATGTAAGTGCTGCTTTGGGTTTAATTGGAAATTCATAGAAGTATCCACCTACGCCTTTTTTGCCAAATTGCACATCTATTCCAGCCATTTTCATTTCTGTAATAACTTGTTTAGGTAGTGGTTTATCTGTGATTAATGAACCTGTAACAGGCTTGGTATAAGTAACTTTAGCTCCCGAAGGTAATGTAACAACTTGTTTTTTATATCCATATAGCAAATCATATTCTTTAACCACAGTTGGTTTTTTTGTTTCTATTGCTGTTTTTTTAGTAATCGAAGGTTTAGAAACCGCTTTTGAACCTATTCCTAAACCACCTATAATCACACCAGTAGTTAATAAACTTCTATACCCTTCTGCTCGTGTTTCAATATCTGGAGAACGATATTTTTGCACATCAGAAACAATCTTTTTTCCCACACTTGCGTATATTCCACCTTTAATAATTGGAACACTTGCTTGTATATAAGGTGTTAATTTGGAAGCTATAACTGGTTTAGCAGCTAAAGCAAGTTTCGCAGCCCCTAAAGTTTTAGTTATAGCACCACCAGTTATTACTGATGCCGCACCTAAACCTATTGGACTTTCTATTAAAGCATATTTTGCTGCTGCAATTCCTCTTCCATATTTTGAAACATCTGTTTGGATTCCTTCATAAACTTTACCTATAGATTCTAATCTTGTTTGTTCTTGTATTCCAGGAGTCAAAAAAGTTGGTATATCTGTTGCTGTTTGTTTCCCTATATATTCATATTGTGTTGCTGGTATATCTATAGGTTCTAAAAGTGTTTGTTTTGGAGGTGAATATCCTTTTTCTCTTCTTAATTTCCATTGATCTACTATTCCTGTAAATGTAGGTAAAGCCGCAAATAAGGGGTGTTTTTCTTTGACTTTTTTGCCTAAATCAACATAACTTTCTTTTATCTCTTCTTGAATCATTTTATCTGTTGATGCTGTTGGTTCTGCTTCTATTCTTGTTTTTCCACCTTCTGTAATAACATAAACATCAAAAGTATGACCATATCTTTCAAACATATCTTTATCGCTGCCACTCAACATTCTTTTAAATTCTTCTATCTCTGCTTCTGTCGCTTTTCGTTTACCCTTTTTTATTTTAGGTGTAGTTGGCTCAATAGGAAATCCTGCTATATGAGTCCCTGTTGGTGTTTCGAGAGCTTTTATATCATAATATCTAAAACTTGTTTGCTTTGCAATTTCTGGGTCTAAAGAACTATATAAATGTTGCTGCTCTTCTTTAGTCGCTTCTCTTCCATACCTTTCAATTTGTCCTGATGTTGGACTGGGAGTATATTTTGCTTTGTATTGATAAAACTTTTCTTGGTGTTCTGGAGCTAAATAATTAGTAATCCCAGCTTCTTTCATTTCTTCTCGAGCTTTTGTTGCTGCCTTTCTTCTTTGTCTACCTTCTTCTATTTCTTTTTTTGTGGCTGGAGTATACCCTTTAGGTCTTTTTCCATCTTTAGTTACATCTACTATTTTACCTGATATAGGGTCACGATGATATGTATAACCACCCCATGATTTGCTCATTTTACCTCAATACCTCAAAACACACTCTTTTATAAGTAGTCGCAAGTATTTAAACTTTTGTTTTAGCTCGACTTAGCTCGACTTAGCTCGATTTTTCCCTTATCAAGTCCAGCTCATCTATTTTGCTTTTTGTCTTCTTTTGCTTCTTTTTCTCTTTTGCTGCTTTTTTCTTAAGTTTCCTGCGTTCAAGCTCTTCTGTAAAATCAGGATAACCTTCTTTATTTGCCTTATGCAATATTTTATCTTTGAGCCAACGAGCTTTTTCAGATCCTATATTCATTTTGCTTCTGATTATATAGTCTCGCAACATTCTTTTTTGACCTCTATGAGAAAGAGTAATTTCATCCTTAAGTTTTTTCCATCCGATTTCAATCAATTCATCGTCCGACAACGATTTATTCATTTCTTTTTGCTCTTTCTCTTGTAATTGCAATAATTCCGCTTGAATTTCACTATTCAATTTTGATGTAAATTTTTCTTTGACTTTTTTATATCTATTTACTATTGCCGCTCCTGGTTTTTTTATTTCTAAAAACTCCACAACAAACTTGCCTTTATGCTGTTTGTTCTTGCCAAATATATTATATCTCGGCTTGACTGTCTTGATGTTGTCACGCCCCATAGGAGAAGTGTATAACAACCTTGCCTTAGTCACACCTCTGTGATAATGTATGCCTTTTGTTTCCATTCTCGCATTACATAGTTTCCTCGTTTGCGAGTCCACAAACGAAATGTCAGGAACTGTCAAAATCAACATAAGATTCCTATGCCCCCATGTCTGCAAAACATAATTAACAGATTTGTTTAAGATAGAATACCAATTTCTTGAGCTCATAGATTTACCTGTTCCTATCTCATCCCAAAGGATAACTGCTCCTGTTTTAAGATTTGGATTTTTTAGCAAATCCATAAATTCTTTTGCTGTGAAAATTACATTTCTCTCAATTTTAAAATTTGGGTCTACTTCCATAGCCAGTCGCAAAGCAGCCAACGATTTGCCGCTCCTGGTTCTGCCATGAACTATCAAAACAAAGTTTTTTCCTTTTTCGAGCATTACTTGAATTTGTTTTGTTAGAAATGTAGTGCCATCTTTTTTTTGAGGAATTACAACATAATCTCCTTTTTTAGTGCTAACTCTTTTAAAACCAGCTTTATTAAGTGGTAGTTGCATTAAAGCATCCATTATTCATCAAACCCAATTCTTTCAATTGCTTTTACTTCAGGCATAACATCTGGTAATGTTGAAACTATTTGCATAACTCTCATAAATCGCATTCGCAAATACTCATAATAATCTAATAAGTTATTTTTATCTTTTGCTTCTTTTCCTTTTTCAAGCAATGTTTTTATTTCTTTTTTATACTCCTCATCTAAATTATTGATTAAAAAAGCTTCGAGCATTTTAATAGACCTCTCAAATTTTGTTAAATATTCTTTGCTTGTTGGGCATCTTGAGCCATATTCCATTACTCTTGCTATTTGATTAAAAAGGATAGACTGAAAGGCAAACTCAGCATTGCCTTTCTTAAATTCATCTACATTAACAGTAGTAAAATCTAAAGCCCCCATTTATGCCTATCCTCCAACGAAGCCTCTAACCATCTGTAATAATGATTGTAATTGAGGCATCATAGTTCCCAAATCGCTTCTAATCATAAATATTAGAATCAATGACGCTACTCCCGCTCCTGCTGCAACAAAAATCGCCAAGTCTTTTAATTGCTGTAATTTCTCATTTTCAGGCATTTGTCCGCTTTGTCTTGCTACTATAATCGCTTGTTTAAACATTTCTGGTGTCAGCTTTGAACTTTCAAGCCCTTCACCTTGAATATCTAATGGTTCACTACACCCTTCCGCATAAAGTAATGCTGGTGCATTCTTGTAAAATTTTATTTTTTTGTTGTTTTTGTAATATGGAAGATTATTTATTTCTGTTATCGCTGTATCCTTTTTCTTCCCACCATATTTTTTTGCGTCAAGATAAATTCTATTGTCTTCCCCAAGAAGAAATACATAAGAATAACCCTTCCCCAATTTTACTTTTAATGTTGAAAGAATTTCATTTTTACCAAGATAAAGTAAAAATACTAAAAATCCTCCCATTACCATTATTGTTGTTATTAAACTTGTTATTAACCACATCAAAACCACCCCTTCTTTTTCTCTTCTTGTGTTACACTTTGCCAAGCCTTAATATGCTTGGAAATTTCAGCAAGTCTTTCAAAACCACCTTTACTTCTTGTGATTTGAGAATATCCTTTTATGTCTGCATTTATTATTTTCGTTACCAAATCTCGTAAATTCCAACCCGTTTGCTCTTCTATATATTGAAGTAAATGAATCAGTTGGAGATTTTTATTCAAATAATAAATTTCTCGTTTGTCTAAGGTTGTTATAGCCAAATCTTTTGTTATATGACTTAACTCCTTATTTTGTATTTCAGAAGGCATCAAAATAAGCTTCATCAAATCTACGCTGGTTTCACCCGGCGGTAATCCTGCAAAGTCATCGCCTTGTCTGCTTCCTATATTATCAAAATTATCTTCGTTCATATCATATCATCCCCTTCTTTTTTTATTTGTCTTTCTGTGTAAATTTCTCTAAAAAATGCAAAAAATCCCACAAGCCCCGCCGACATAAGAATCAAAGCAACAGCATAATTAATATTCTGATTATCTCCCAACACATTTTCTTGTGTTGTGATATTTATCCAATTAATTTCATAATTTGCAATCATTTGTCCAGTGCTGTTTGTAGCATTAATAGTCGTAACATTCCAATCATTCACTATACCATATCCAGCGAATACTATAAGACCTATAAAAATTAGTAAAAACACTCCTAAAAAAAATAAAGGCATATTATAATGTATAACAGCCAAAACAAGAGCCAAAATCCCAAGAATTGTTAAAAAAGCATAAGTGTAAAGAACTAATTTGTGTTGGCTTTCCAGACCTGTTGTTGCATTAGCTAATGAAAAACAAAAAAATATTATCGCAAATATCATTAGTATTTTTTTTATTTTCATTATTATTTCCCCAATACAGCAAATATGGAAGCACCAACGCCAGTCATTAAAAGCATAGTGCCTA
>PWIP01000030.1 GCA_003560355.1 Candidatus Dojkabacteria bacterium
CTATTTCTGACGAAGAAAAATATGTTGAAACCCCTATCCCAACCCAAGAAATTTCAAAAGAGCCAAAGGGAGACAAAAAAGAATTAGCTCCACAATTTAGTAATTGGAAATTTCCATCTCTCTCTTTACTACAAAATCCTGTAAAACAAAAACAAGACACAAAAATTCACGAAAGAAAAGCCGCCGTTATTGAAAAAACCCTTGAAAGTTTTGGAGTTAGTTCAAGAGTAACAAATATTTCCATTGGACCAACAGTTGTACAATATGCATTAAGTATTACAGTAGGAACAAAGGTTGCAAAAGTAAAAACCCTAACAAATGATTTAGCTCTCGCTCTAGCAGCACCAGCATCATCAGTAAGAGTTGAAGCTCCGATTCCTGGGACATCGTTAATTGGAGTTGAAATTCCGAACCCTACACCAAATTTTGTCTATGTAAAAGAAATGGTCACTGAATTAATAAATTCAGAGAAATCATATGAATTACCTCTTTTACTTGGAAAAAATGTCGCTGGAAAAACAGAAATACGAGACCTTGTTGATTTACCTCACCTTTTGGTTGCGGGAGCAACAGGAACTGGTAAATCCGTAGGTATAAATTCAATAATTTTGGGTCTTTTAATGACAAAATCTCCAGATGAATTGAAATTCATTCTTGTTGATCCAAAAATGGTGGAAATGTCACTTTACAACGACATACCCCACCTCTACACCCCAGTAATTGTAGATATGGAATTACTTAATAACGCCCTGCAATGGACTGTACAGGAGATGAATAGAAGATACAGAATCTTAAAACAAGCTAAATTGAAGAAAATAACGGAATATCATAAGAAGGAAGGAGCAGAAAGTATGCCTTACATAGTAATAGTAATTGATGAAATGGCAGACTTAATGCTCTCAACAGGTGTTGATGTTGAGTCAAAAATTGTAAGACTAGCTCAAATGTCCAGAGCCGTTGGAATCCATTTGATACTTGCAACTCAAAGACCTTCCGTAAATGTAATAACAGGATTAATCAAAGCTAATGTACCTGGTAGGATGGCTTTCAGCGTTACAACATCAATAGACTCAAGAGTTGTAATTGATCAAATGGGAGCAGAAACACTAATTGGGATGGGTGATATGCTTTTTAAATCTCCTGCCAGTCCCAGACCGATAAGGATACAAGGAGCTTTTACAGATACCCCTGACATTGAAAATGTTATCAATTTTGTCAAAGAACAAGCAGGAGAAGAAATAGAATTCCTAGACGATATAACCAAACCAACAGAAACAGAAACTACAACTACAGGAGAAAAAAGTCATTCAAAAGACCAGCTTTTTAAAGATGCCTTAAATGTCGTAGTAAACGCCCAAAAGGGTTCAGCATCATTGCTTCAAAGAAAACTACGTATTGGATACAATAGAGCAGCAAGTCTCATTGATGACTTAGAAGAAGCAGGAGTACTAGGACCTCAAGACGGTAGTTCACCAAGGAAAGTTTTGATAACGAGCCCAGATCAGTTTTTTGATTCAATGAACGAAAGTGAAGATGAATAACAGAATTAGACCTATACAAAATTCCAGAATCTCTCTAGGAAAAAAGATGGAAACTATTGGAGATAGTTTAAAAAAAGAAAGAAAAAGACAAAAAAAAGACTTACAAACCATCTCTCTAGATACAAAAATAGAGAAGAAAAAGTTAAAAGCTCTTGAAGAAAACAATTTCCAACTTTTTGATTCACCCGTTGGAACAAAAGGATTTATACGTATTTATGCTCAATATTTAAACTTAGATCCTGAAAAAATTCTAGCTATTTACAGAAGGGATTTTGGAGAAAAAAAACAAAAACACAAAATACATGAACCAAAACAAAACGAAAAAAAAACTTTCTCTTGGAAATACCTCTACCTACTAATCCCAATACTTCTTTTAATCGTAACTTTAACCTACCTATACACACAATTTAGTGATTTTCAAAATCCTCCAGAGCTAAAAATCCTTGAACCTGAAAATAACATAGTTGTTGATGAAGAAATTTTGGAAATTAAGGGTACAACTGATGATGATGCAATAGTAGAAGTAGGTAATTCTAAAGTACCTGTTGACGACAATGGCGATTTTACAACAAGTATACCTATGAAAGTAGGAGACAATACAATAACCATAAGGGCAGTAAGTGCTAGAAATCCAGCTAGAGAAACCGTTGAAATACTTTACATAACTTATGAACCAATAGAAGAAGAGGAGGAAGATGATGATGAAAAAAAGGAGGAAGAAATGATAGAAGAAATAATCTTGAATGTGAAGGTAGAGAATAATCCAACTTGGGTAGAAGTTGTCATAGATGACCAACTCATAATAGCTCAGGTACTGCAACCAGGCTATGAAAACAACTTTGAAGCAGAAAGAAATATTTCCGTAAATACAAGTATACTTCAAAACGTAAAGGTTGAGATAAATGAACAACCTCGGGGACTTTCTTCAGAAACTTTTTCAATCCAGTGCGAAATAGTAGAAGATGAGTTGGAATGTAAGTAGTTCCTAGACCCCAAGACGAAAAAAACATATAATCAAGCAATGGATAGTAGAGAAAATATTGACGAAATTAAAAGCCGACTGGATATAGTTCCAATCGTTGAGAGACAAGTAAAGCTCAAAAAAGCTGGGAAAAATTTTGTAGGGCTTTGTCCCTTCCATAGTGAAAAAACGCCCTCATTCATAGTAAGTCCATCAATACAAAGATACAAGTGTTTTGGATGTGGAGAAAGTGGAGACATCTTTAACTTCGTTGAAAAAACAGAACATTTAGATTTTGTAGATGTTTTAGAAAAACTGGCAAAAGAAGCTGGTGTAAAGTTAAAAAAAGCAAGTTCATTTAATCAAACTTTTGCAAAAATTTTTGAAATTAACAACATAGCAGCAGAATTCTATGCCAAAGAATTACTTGCAAATACTGACGCCAGGAACTACATTTTCAATAAGAGAAAGTTTACTCAAGAAGCTGTAAAAAACTTCATGATTGGATATGCCGTAGGAGGGACAAAGCTTTTAGAACATATTAAAACAAAAGGCTCATTTTCAAAAATGGAATTACTTTCAAGTGGTCTATTTACTGAAAAAAATGGATATATTAGAGATCGTTTTTTCAAAAGAATCATGTTCCCGATACACGACACACAAGGAAAAATCGTTGGATTTACTGGAAGAATTTTAGAAAATTCAAAATATGGACCAAAGTATTTACATACTCCAGAGACAAGCCTTTTTAAAAAGAGCAAACTTCTTTACGGGCTTTTTCAAGCTAAAACGTATATAAGGGAGGCAGACCTATGTATTATGTGTGAAGGTACTACAGATGTAATCTCAGCTCATCAACAAGAAACAAAGAACGTAGTAGCTCCATTAGGCACAGCAGTAGCACAAGAACAATTAAAACTATTAACAAGATTTTCAAAAAACTTACTCCTACTTATGGACAATGACGAAGCAGGACAAAATGCCCTAGAAAGATATTTTACACTTGGAATTGAACTAGATTTAAACCTCTACACAAACACATCAGCACCTTACGAAGACTTAGATGAATTAATGCAAAAAGACAGTAAAAAGATAAAAGAGATAATTAAAAACAAAAAAGATCTTTTCACTCACTTAATTTTGAGAAAACTTGAAAACAAAGACATAAATAATTACAAAGATTACAAAGAAATTATTTCCTACATATCATATTTACTTGATAGCGTTAAAGACAAAAAATCCTATGAATTTTTTCTAAATCAAGCAGAAAAAATAACCACTATTAAAAAAGATTTTTTTTCAAGAGAAAAGGAATACTTAGAAAAATCAGAAACACCAAAAATTACACAAAATCAAGAAAAACTAGAAAAAGAAGTTTTTTTCCTTTCACTCATTCTTCATTTTGAAGAAATTGCATTTTTGAAAAAAACAGATCTCAAATACTTTTTAAATAAAGAAATTAAACATATACTGGAATATATACAGAATATGGAAAGCCTTGATGAAGAAGTTTTGCTCAAAACTTTCTCAAATTCAGAACTATTAAATCAATCCATATTTGAAAGCTCTAGACTTGATATTGATATCACAAAAAAAGACAAATATCTTTCAAACAGCTACAAAATCATTAAAAAAGAGAATATTGAGAAGATTATTAAACAGTTAAGAGTTAAAGAAACCATAGCTATTCAAGAAAAAAACAGGAAGAAAGCAGAGCAAATAGAGCATGAGATAATTCGTTTAAAAAAACTTCAGGCAGAAGAATAATTTTTTGAAAAAATATATGACAAAAATAACAGATTATGATAAATTTGGTTACGACTATAAAGAGTATTGGAAAGACAGAGTCTACGAGGACAAGGCTGAAAGGATTGTCCTTGAGAGATATTTGAAGGATTTTAAAGGGAAGTTTTTTTTGGATATTGGAGGGTCCTTTGGTCGTAACCTACAGGCCTACCGTTTCATCGATGAAACTCCCATAATTTTAGACTATTCCCTAAAAACTCTAAAGAAATATAAAAATGAGATACTTAAACAGCACCCCAAAGTTCGCTTAATAGCAGCGAATGCATACAACATGCCTTTCAAAAAAAATTGCATTGATGCCTCTATCCTAATCAGAACCCTTCATCATATAGAAGAACAAGAAAGGCTGTTTGATGAAATTAATAGAGTTATGAAAAACAATGGAATATTTATTCTTGAATATGCCAACAAACTGCACCTTAAAGCCAGAATCAAGTGGTTATTGAAACTAGACTTTGACAAATTTTCAACACAACCATATCAACAACCAACCAAAGGTCATTTTGAAGGCTCTAGGGACGGTGAGGAAGCCACATTCTTAAATTTTCACCCACGAAATATAACAAAATTGTTACATAATTCTGACTTCAAAATTCTTAAAAAAACAAATTGTTCTTTTTTTAGAATAAAATTTCTAAAAAAGCTCGTTCCTTTTCCCCTTCTCATGGCATTTGAAAAGTTCTTCCAAAAAACTCTATCTTGGACAAATATTTCCCCCAGTATAGTTTTGAAAAATCAGAAAATTGGAGAAAAAGCTGGTGAAACTTTTCAAAGCTTTGAAGAAATCCTTTGTTGTCCAGGCTGTAAGGAAGATTTAGAGTTTTCTAAACAGAATGCAAAATGTAAAAATTGTAAAAAAACATTTGAACAAGAAAATGGAATATGGGATTTTCGAATATAAGCAAACCTAAAAGATCTCTAGGACAAAATTTCTTTGTGAATGAAAATCTTGGTCGTAATATTGTAAAAAGAACTTTGGAAACAAATCCCCATTGTATCATTGAAATTGGCTCTGGTAGAGGTTTTTTTACAAAACTCTTTGTTGAAATGGGAGTTAAGATTTTTGCTATTGAAAAAGATGATACTTTAGGTGAAAATTTAAAGTTCCTTTTTCCTGAAATAGAAGTTTTTAACGAAGATATCTTTTCTGAAAATCTACTTGCTCTTTTTCAAAAAAAAGAAGAATGTGTTTGTTTTGGTTCTTTACCCTACAATGTTTCTAAAAAAATAATAAGTTATCTAGCAAAAAATTCTAATATTGTAAATTTCTATTTCATAATCCAAAAAGAAGTTGCACAAAAATACGCATCTCAAGAAAAAAGTTCCCTTTTATCCATAACCACCAAGTTGTATTTTGACAGTAAAATTCTTTTTGACATTTCCCCTGAAAATTTCAAACCCAGACCCAATGTTGTTAGTAGTTTTATAAAATTTTCAAGGAATCATAATCTTAAACTTGTCAAAAATCTTGAAGGGTTTCTAGAATATTTGCACAGAGCTTTTAAACAACCTCGTAAAAAGTTGAAAAACAACGTTATTAAACACTACATACCATCTGATGAAATCTTTGAGTTGTTGAATAAAAGAGCAGAAGATTTTAATTTGGATGAACATTTATACATTTGGGAAAACTTAGAACCAAAAGCCATTTAGTGATATAATTGGCCACATGCAAAAACACAAGCAAGTAGAACAATTAGACATGGGACTAAAGGAGCCCGCTTTGAATAGGTTTAGGAACTGGAGGTATAGAACAGAGCTTTTTTTTACTGGCGTAAGAACTAATAGTCTTTTTACCGCACCTTTTCTTTGGATTTCTTGTTCACTGGTAATTTCTTTGATTTTAGTACAAAATTATTACTACGTAAGCTTCATAGAACAATTGCCCAAAGAAGTCCCTCTTTTTGCAATAGCCAAAAGTCCAGAACTAAGACTGGTAAATAAAGACTTTTTGCTCTGGATTATAATTTTTTCTATAATTTTAACAATTATTTCCATATTTATATCAGCAAGAACCTATTACAAGTTTAAATTTATATCTATTTTTACAATGACAAATCTTGTATTAGGTTTACTTTTGTTAACAATATCGTATATTAAAATTTTTACTACATATATTTTTTAAATGCAGGAATTAGGCTTAATACAAAGATGTTTAGAAGTGTTTTCGATAGAAATGAATTTTTTAAAAAATTTTCTACCTGAAAGCTGGGAACCCTATATTGATTTTTTGCCAATATTCTTCTTTGCAACAATATTTGCTTTTTTGATGACGCCCATTATCGGTTTCTTTGCTAATAAGTACAAAATCTTAGACTATCCAGCAAGTTTGAGAATAAAAAAACTCAATAAATATGACAAATTAGAAAGGCATATACATGCTAAACCCACACCATTACTCGGAGGTTTCGCTTTTATACTACCTGTTTTTGCATTTCTTTTCTTTTTGTCTTTTTTAAGCCCCTCTCCCATTATCAATGCCATTCTCCTCGCTCTCTTAATACTCACAATCGTAGGCATATTAGACGACATATACAATTTACCACCCTCATATCAGCTACTTGGACAACTTCTAGCTGCATTAATAATCGCATTTTCACCAATAAATATGGA
>PWIP01000064.1 GCA_003560355.1 Candidatus Dojkabacteria bacterium
AAGAATAGAAGAAGTTTGTATTCTCCGGAGTAAATTTAAAATCTTTGGGAATTTTAGTAAAAAGGGGAATTTGATTATTGGTACTTGAATTGTAATTATTTTGTAATAATTCAACAACATCAACATTTAAAGCCTTCGCAATAGCATGAATGCGTTTGTATGGTTCAGTGACACCTCTCTCGTACTTTGAAACTGTCTCCCAAGTAACACCAATTCTATCACCCAATTCTTCTTGTGTAAGCTTCTTTTCTTGACGATAGTATTTTATTTTCTTCCCAACTTCGTAAGAGTTCATATATACGGAATTTTATTAGATATTCAGTTATTAAAGTATAGAGGCAATTTCCTTAAATATGGCATCCTCCTCTATGTGGGAAGTGTAAAATACCCTATTATGTGGAAAAATATAATTTTGGAAATAATAGAGGAGTTGGAGAAGATATACAGTATTTCTCAAAAAAAAGATATTTCAAGAAAAAATTTCTTAAAACTATTAAAAATTCTTGAAATACTTAAGAACTAACAAGCATCCTCCAATTCTCTTTTAGCCATTTTTCTGAAAGCTCCAGCTCCTTGCCTAGACCTCTTTTTCTCAATTCGCGATCAATTATCTTTCCCTGGTGAGGAAACTTGTATTTTTTTTGCAGTGGAGAGTTAAAACCATGGCTGTAGTGAGCAAGTTCATGTGCAAGAGTTGTTTTTATGACAAAATCAGGGACCTTAGGATTTGTAAAATATCGGGTTAAAATTATTAGTGTAATCCTTTTGTCATCTTGTACTTCATGTTCATCCTTGAATTTTTTGTAAAAGCTTTTGATACCTTTAAAGTCTTTTACCCATTTAATACTACCCAATCTTTGTTTTGAAAATTTCCCGTATTTAACAAGAACAAGGTTTTTTCTTGGTACATCAGGAAAATATGTTTCCCAGATTTCATAAAGTAGATTTTGGAGATTAGTATTTTGACAAGTATTCATTTCGTTTTAAATATTTGTAAAACTCCATTATCCACAAAGGTATTGTAGAAATAGCTATTATTGGTAATAGCTCATCCCATTTAAGTGGTGTGAATTGGAAAATATTTGCTAAATAGGGGACTTCAATGATTAGGGTTGTGAGTATTAGTACTAAAAAGATACTTATGAAGAGATATTTGTTTGTAAAAAATCCTAGTTTGAATATGGATATAGTTGGTGATCTAAGTGAAAAAATGAAAAATATTTGAGAACAGGTAAGCATAGCAAAGACCATGGTTCGTGCTTTTTCTAAGCCTACATGGCTAATAACGGTGGAGTCTAGACCCTCTGGTAAGTAATGCAAAAAAGTTAAAAGACCTATTGTTGATAGTACAGATATTGTAATAGCTAGGGTAAGGAATTGTCTTCTGTCAATTATTTGCTCTTCTTTTTTCTTCATCCCATCCTCCCATACATCTTCATGTGTGTCTTCTGTTGCAAGTGAGACATCAAGTAATCCATCTGTTAACAAATTTAGCCATAGAATGTGGATTGGAAGTAGTGGAAGTGGTGTGTTTAGAACTAGTGCCAATATTATGAATACATCTTCTGCAAGGTTTGTGGAAAGAAGATACAAACTTGTTTGACGGAGATTTCTAAAAACTGTAAGACCTTCTTCAATTGCATCAACTATTGTTGCAAAATTATCATCCATTAAAATCAAATCACTAGCTTCTCTTGCTGCATCTGTACCTATAATTCCCATTGAAATACCAATGTTAGCTTTTTTTAAGGCTAGAGAATCATTTACTCCATCCCCCGTCATTGCTAAAATTTCACCCTTTTTTTGTAAAAGTTCTGCTATTTTAAACTTCGTATCTGGTGTTAATCTCGCGAAAATGGAAACATTTTCTATTGCCTCTTCAAATTCTTTCTCGCTTAGTTTTTGCAACTCTAGCTCCTCCATAGCGTATGGAAAATCTTTGTTTTGGTGTTCTATACCCGTCTCTCTACCTATGGCAATAGCTGTTTCTTTGTTGTCTCCTGTTGCCATTATCACCCTTATACCTGCTGTTTGTGCTTTTTTAATTGCACCAGGTACGTTATTTCGTATAGGGTCATGTATTCCAAATGTTGCTAAAAAGATGAATTTTTTGTAATCAACATCCTTGAGCTTTTTAACTTTTTCATCAACTTCTTGAAAAGCAATGGCTTGTACTCTCATAGCTTCCTTTGTCCAATTGTTCATCTTTCTTTCGTATGAATTTTTATGCTCATCAATTCTTCTTGTTTTTTTCTTTGAAAGCATTGTATATTGACAGATATTAAGGACATTTTCTGCACCCCCAACAAGTACAGCAAATGTCTTTTCTCTTTTGTTGTCTCTGAGAATCATTCCACGATATTTTGTATCTTGACTGTATGGCACGTCCTCTACTATGGTGTAGTCTTTTTGCAACAGCTCATCTTTTATGTAATTTGCTTTCTCGGCAAGTACAACTCTTGAAGCCTCCGTAGGATCTCCAAATATTTGGTAATTTCCATTTTCTTCTTTACTAACTTCTGCTTTGTTTACAATTGCTAAAAGAGGAAGCACAAATTTTAAATATTTATCTTCTCTTGGGAATATTTTCTCCTTCTTAATGAAGAAATCTCCAGAGGGTTCCCAAGTCTTACCGGTGACTTTAATCTCTCTTTTATCTCCAAGAAACATCTTTGTTATTGTCATTGAATTTTGAGTAAGGGTACCCGTTTTATCAGTAATTATTGTCGTTATTGTTGAAAGAGTTTCTATACTTGAAAGAGACCTTACGACACTTTTTTTCTTAGCTAATCTGTACGCAGCAACGGAAAGAACGACGGTTAAAACTGCGGGTAGTCCTTCAGGAATTGCGGATATGAATGAGGCTACAGTGAAAAGAATAATTTGAGTTAATTCAAGACCGCGTACAGTACCTATCAAGAAGGTAAGGATTGCACCGGCTGTTGCTATGAAGGCTAGGGTTTTTGTTAACCTACTAGTCCTTTTTAGAAAGAGTGTTTTTTCTCTTTTAATCTCTTTTAGTGTAGTAGCAATTTTACCTATTTCTGTATTTATGCCGGTATGTACAACAACACCTTCTGCTTCTCCAGCTGCAACTATGGTACCCTTGTAGAACATATTTTTTCTTTCTGCTAATTGAGTGTCTTCCTTTAGAGTGACATTGCTTTTTTCTACTGGAACAGATTCACCTGTGAGTGAGGCTTCTATGGTAGAAACATTTAGGGCATATGTTACTCTCATGTCCGCAGGAATTTTGTCTCCCTCTTTTAGTAAAACTATATCTCCAGGGACTAAATCCTCAATATTTATCTCTCGTATCTTGTTATTTCTTCGTACCATGCACGTAGGAACACTAAAGCTTTCTAAATTCTTAATTATTTTTTGTGCTTTAACTTCGTGATATACCCCAATGATTAAATTTATTAATACGACAATTAAAATGATTACAGCATCTACTTGATGTCCAATTGAAAGAGAGAAAAGAGCAGTGAGAAAAAGAACATATATTAAAGGATTATGTATTTGGGATATGGCCATTTTGAATAATGACTTCCCCTCTGTTTCTGGAAGTGTATTTGCACCATATATTTCTTGTCTTTTTTTTACTTCTGATTCTTCTAATCCCTCTTTTGAAGTTTTGAGTTTGTTAAAAACTTCAGGAATAGTTTCTTTGTATATATTTTTGTACATGAAAACATTGTAACATAATTTTTTTTTGTTGACTTTTTACATTGTAACAGTTAGATTAGTAGTAGTTAAATAATAGTTTTTGTATGTGAAAAATTATACAGGACAGATTCTGGCAATAGTTTTGGTGATTTTAGTGGTAACTAGTGTTATCGGTTTTGCGTTGTATGCTCGTATTATTCGGGATTCTCAACGTGTGGTTGATGAAAGAGCATCTATTGAAGCAAATGAACTTACAGAAACGATAACAGGTTTGTTAGCTTCTAGTGATTATGACAATCTTACAAGAGATGATGTATTAAGAGAGCTTTTTGGGGATAATTTAGATTGTTTGTATACTGCAGATGGTTGTCGTGTGAGTAATATGACTTTAGAGAGGTTAAAAGATTTTCTAAGGTCTTTGGGTTTTGACGAAAATGTTTTATCAGATTTTGATTTTGATGATGAGTATTGCATGGTGGAAATAGCTATGCGATATAACAATGAGAATGATAGGTTGGAGATAAAGCAAGATTATGCCTATTCTGTTTTGCTTAACAAAGTAGATTGGGGTAGGTGTACATCAATTGATTTTTTTATGGAGAGAATTGATGCACAGGCCTTTACTATTTCCACTTTCTACAAACAAAATAATGAATACAAGGATTACGCAAGGAATGATATTGATGGTTATCTCTATTCATCAGGAGGTGTTGGTGATTGGAAAAATTACACTCCAAATCAATCTCAATTGAGTTTTCCAGGGAATTATGACATTAACAAGGATGGATTTCCTGTACATGAAGCTCGTTTTAAACCATTAGGTGGTGATTCACATTTAAGATGGAGGCTAGTTGGAGAGTGTGATGTGAGTGGATATCTTTTTGTAGAAGTGGGTGCTGTTTGTGGAGGCAAGTATATAGGTAAAGAATTTATACTCTATGGTGATGTTTTTGCTCCACCTCTTTTTGATTATGTTTTGTTTAATGGTTTTGGGAATTTAGAAATGGATTGGGATTTTGATTAAATTTTTAAGAGATTAATGTAGTGGAAACAGAATTTGAAAACAAAAAACAAAAAAATCTTTTACTTTGGATTATTGCTATACCCTTAGCATTCCTTTCTGTATTACTTTTGTATCTTCTTGTATTTTCAGAAGCAGATTCCGATGTTTTTAAAAGAGATGAAAAAGAAAGACCAAAGTTTCATAGACTTGAAGGAGAGATATACTTAACTCTTACTCCGCTAGGTGAGGATTCGCCAGATTTGTATCGCTTAAGTATGCCTTCTTTTACTTTGGAGCCTGTGTTTGAGGAAAGTGAATACAGAAACTATATGGCAAGCTTTTCATCTGATTTGAAAAATATGGTTTTTGCTCGTGGATATGAAGACAGTACATTTCAAATTCTTCTGCTAGATGAGGAAACCCAGGAGATTAGTGAAGTTACTCCTCGTACAGAGTTTTTTGTAAGAAATCCAATGTTTTCACCGAGTGGAGATAAAATAGTGTATTGGCTTTATGAAAATGAGCAAAATCCTTGGGGTGTAGGTGTTAAAGCAGAAGAAAATTCCATATATATTTCCTCTCTTGATGGGGAAAGGGAAAAAGTGGCTAATGGAGTCTATCCTTTTTTTGCTCCAGAGGGCGAGGTTATAATGTTTGTTAAGAATGATGGACTGTATAGTCTAGATCTAAAAACAGGAGATGAGGAGTTAATGATAAAGTTGTTTACTTCTGAAAGCATTGTTACTTTACCAGAGTTTGATGCGTTGGGTTGGGCAGCTTTAAGAGTAAATTACTCTTTTGCAGAGAATATCCTTGCCATAACAGACTCTGTAAACAAAGAAGTTCATGTTTTTGAGTTGGAAACATTAATTCCTTTTGAATATTCAAGTGTTAAAACATTTGATGCAAGTAAACCTAATTGGCCTGTTTTTTCTCCTGAAGGTGATTATTTTTTCATTCTAGAATATCAAGAACAAAGTCCAGGTTTTCCTTTGCTTAGTTTTTTGTATTTGGATAGTGAAATGCCAGAACGTATAGATAGTTTTACTATAAATAATTATGATGTTGTCTATATGTGGTCTGGTGATTGGATAATTAGATAATTACTAAATTAATTTAGTATATTTTGATGAAAAATTTAAATAAAAAAAGTTTTTTAACATTTTTACTTGCTTTAGCAATATATTCCTTTTGTTTTAATGGTGTATATGCAAATACATATCAATTACAAGGTGTTTCTGGTACTTGGATGCATGTTGATGGAGGTACAAATATTAGGGGTGTTGGGACAAACGAAATTAGATGGGGAGAACCTGCAGTTACTGGGGCTGAAACTAGTGGTTTAAGATTTGCGGGTAGTAGTAGACAGACTTTTTCTGAGGGTGAAACTTTTGAGTTAGCAGCTCTTACCCACTTTAACTGGCCTATTTACAATGCTGCAGATGGTGCGAGACTTAGGATAACACTTGAATTTAGTAGTCCAGTAGCCAGTCCTCAATTGGATCACTTTTATTTTGAAATAGATGAAACTCCTAATGTACAAGGTTCTTGTCCTCCTTGGCAAATAACTACAACTCCTTGTGATGATATGATTACTTTCCCAAATATTTATGAAGCACAAACATTTGTTATTGGTAATAGGGAGTGTGTTTTAGAGATAGTGGGTTTTACAGACTCCTATCCTGGTGGTAATGTCTTGCCATATTTCATTACAGAAGAATACAAGAATAGTACTGCATATCTGGTTGGTAAGCTTTCATGTAAGGCAGCTGCGGCAATTTGTGGTGATTTAGATGGTGAACGTTTTGCCTGTGGTACACAATCTTGGCCTTCAAATGATTTTTGTCGCGTTGGTAGCCCCCAACCTTCTAATATCTCTGACAAATTCCCCTCAGAGGGTGAAGGTGTTGATTGGAAGTGTGTAAATGATGGAGATTCTGTAGATTGTGGGGCTAGTAGAGAGCCAAAACCTACCTGCGGTACTTATGCTAATAGATTTGATTATGACAAAGATGGTTGGCCTTCTGGAGGTAGTTATTGCTCTGAGGGAACTCCTACATCTAGACCAGATTATCCTAATGTAGGTGAAAAAGTATCATGGTTTTGTGAAAGTGATAAACAACCAAAATGTACTTCTGATAAGTGTGTTGCGGAAAGAGGCGAACCAAATCCTTGGATATCTACTCGCGGTGGTTTTG
>PWIP01000037.1 GCA_003560355.1 Candidatus Dojkabacteria bacterium
AAAAAAGTTATAATACGCAGTGTTTTGCCGAGGTGGTGGAACTGGCAGACACGCGTGGCTTAGGACCACGTGGGATTAAATCCCTTGCAGGTTCGATTCCTGTCCTCGGCATTTATTTAATTGAAAATATTTATGTTTAAAAAAATTATAAAACCAATACAAGAAGGACTCTTGAAAAAAAAGCAGTGTCCTGGATGTACGAAACAATTAAAAGAAGCAAAAGAGTTAAGTGAAATATCTGGTACAAAGAAACTTGTTCAATGCAAATGTAAAAGGATATACGTTTGGGATTTGGAAACTAGTACTTACAGAAGAGCAACTTTAGATGAAGAGCAATATTTCTTAACAAAAAAGGCGAAATAAAGTAAAATGGCCTTTATGAGATGAGCCGCTATCGTCTAGTGGTTAGGACAGCAGGTTTTCATCCTGCAGACCTGGGTTCGATTCCCAGTAGCGGTATTTATTTAAACTGCCTGGAAAATAAAATAATGTATGAAAAAAAAGCAAAGGGAGGGGTTTATGCTACTCTTTCGCAAATTCTAGCTTCAATTACTCAATTTGTTTTTAACACCATAGAAGCCGTAGTTATAGCTCTAGCTTTAAGTATAATCTTCTACCTTTTTATAGCAACACCACACGAAGTGGTAGGCAGGTCAATGCTACCTAATTTTCAGGACGGAGAATATCTCATTGGTAACAAGATAGGATACAAGTTTTCCAAACCTCAAAGAGGTGATGTCATAATTTTTGAATACAATGAACACACAGACTATATCAAAAGGATAATTGGACTACCTGGAGAAGAAATATCTTTACAAAATGGTAGGATATATATTGATAAACAGCAACTTGATGAAAGTGAATATCTAGAAGAAGCAATACTAACATCAGGAGGAGATTATCTTCAAGAAGGTACAACTGTAGAAATACCCGACTCTCATTATTTCGTTTCTGGAGACAATAGACCAAACAGCTCTGATTCTAGAGATTTTGGGCCAATATCTGGAGACAAGATAAAAGGTAAAGCATGGCTAGTATACTTCCCGTTCACTGACTTTAGATTAGTTAGTCATCCTGATATACTTTTAAATAATGAGTGATATGAAAGTTATCGTAATAGCTAATCAAAAAGGTGGTGTAGGTAAAACTACCACAGCACTAAACTTAGGCGCTGCTTTAGCTTCAAAAGGCAAGAAAATTCTTTTAGTAGACCTTGACCCTCAAGCAAACTTGTCCTCAGGTGTAGGATTTACAAGTAACTTTCTGAAAGAAAAATGGGCTGAAGATGAAAAACCTCCATACAAAAGTGTGTATGATATATTAATAAACAATGAAAAAATTTCTGAAGTTTTTGTACCAACGAACACAGAAAATCTTTTTTTACTACCCTCTCACCTTTCACTAGCTGGAGCAGAAGTAGAAATGGTTAATATGCTTTCAAGAGAAACTATTCTTAAGCAAGCCTTGAACAAATTTAATGAAAATATGGATTACATAATAATAGATTGCCCTCCTTCTCTCGGTCTTTTGACAATAAATGCTTTAACTTCATCTGATGAATTAATCGTACCAATACAATGTGAATATTTTGCACTAGAAGGACTAGGACAACTTATGCATACTATGCAAATAGTTAAATCAATAAATCCAAACCTTTCACTTGGTGGTGTCGTTTTAACCATGTATGATAGTAGAACAAAACTTTCAGAAAATGTAGTAAATGATGTAAGAGAATACTTTGGAGGTACTGTTTTCAAAACTGTAGTTCCAAGAAATGTCAGACTGTCAGAAGCTCCTTCCCACGGACAAACCATATTACAATACGATCCAAATTCATCAGGAGCAAGAGCATACAGAAGACTAGCAGATGAATTTATTAAAAGATTGATGTAAAATACGTCCATAACTTTAAGAATTAACTAAATGCCTACAAACAAACACAACAAACCTTTAGGACAAGGACTAGCAGCTTTAATAAAAGCGGAAGCCTCTGAAGAAGACTCAGCCTACAAGGAGAATTTTGATATCAAAAAAATTGATCCTAATCCATATCAACCTAGAATGAAAATAGAAGCAGAAGATTTAATAGATTTGGCTGAATCAATTAGGGAAAAAGGAGTTATACAACCTTTGATTATTACAAAAGACGAAAAATCCGAAAGATATTTCCTCATAGCAGGAGAAAGAAGACTCAAGGCTGCACAATTGGCTGGTCTTAAAAGAGTACCCGTAGTTATTAAAGATTCTTCACCCCAGGAAATGCTAGAGCTCGCCCTTATTGAAAATATACAAAGAGAAGACCTTAATGCTCTAGAAGAAGCTTCTGCCTTTAAACAATTGCAAGAAGATTTTAATCTTAGGCATTCAGAAATAGCAAAAAAAGTTGGTCTTAGTAGAGTTGCTGTTACAAATAAAATAAGGCTATTGAAACTTCCAGACCAAGTGAAAGAGTATGTTCTTGCAGAAGAAATTTCAGAGGGACATGCAAGAGCAATATTAGGTCTTAAGGATGAACAATCAATCTCTGCTGCAGCGAATATCATCATAAAAAGAAATCTTAGCGTTAGAGAAGCAGAACAGCTTGTAAGAAGAATTAGCTATTCAACTGAAGAAAATATTGATAGAACAAGAAAAATAACAAAAGAAACGGAGGCTTTAGAACACAAAATTACAAAAAAATTAGGATTTGAATCAAAAATCAACAAATTAGTTAATGGAGGTAAGGTTGTTATAAAATTTAAAGATGAAGCTGAATTAAGAGAATTAGTAGAAAGATTAACTCGTTAAAATCCTATTTATTATTGCTATTTCCAAGTTAAAAGCGCATCACCAATACAAAAAACTAGTTTCATATCCACTCTCTCATACAAAAGAGAAGTTAAAGAACTTGCCAAGAGTGAATAATCCTTGTCTGGTGTTGCTCCCTTCTTTAACGCTTGCAAATAGGAGTAGGGATCAATATAATTTTTTAAACAAGAACTTGAAATGTAAACATACTGTCTTGAACCAAGGTTATTCCAATCTAGACAAACTTTTGCATATTGAATTCTATTTCTATTTACTATATCTAACTCTTCTACATTTTTATCAGAGGTTTCTGATTCATTTAGCACAACCATCCTTTTTTTAAAACTATCCCACCCTATAATTTCTTTGTTTTTAATCTCAGGTACATTATCCTCTTCGTCTCCCTTTCTAAATACCTCATTCCCAAATTTCAACCAATCGGTATAAACCTTAGACTCATATATCTCTCTTTCATAAGAAATCTGACATTCAGGAACAACCTCCGAAAAAGGCTCTTGGCTCATAAATAAAAAGAACCAAATTTATTCCTAGAATTATAACCCCCTATTTCTGAAAAAACAACAGTTTTTGAAAATTTTATTCTATCTCTACAACATTTACCTCATGTCCAAGAGCTTTTAAAGCCTTACGAAACATTTCATTAGAAAGTTCAACAGAAGCAGTATTTCTGTTTGGATGGAAATTAACAACAGGTTCTTCATAAAAATCCAAATCTATATAAAGTTCAACACCATTATCTTCATCATTAAGAAGACCGAATATAGATACTGCTCCTGGATCTAAGCCAAGCTTTTTCTTAAGATCATCATCACTTGCAAAAGAAAGTCTTTTTAAACCAAAAACTTTCGCCAAAGCTTTTAAATCAACTCTTTTTTTTGAATCAAGAATTACAAGAAAATACCTTCTTTTTTTATCATCTCTTAAAAAAAGATTCTTTGAAGCTGCTCCTGGTACATTAGAACAGAGCTTCTCGGCCTCTTCACAGGTATAAACGGGAGGATGTTCGTGTAAAACATACTCTATTTCATTTTCTTTCAAAAACTCTTCTACATCTTTCATAAAGAAAAAATTAGAATTTAATTAACTTCTTGACGAAGTTTTTCGTAACAAAGGATACCAGTACTTACTGAAATATTCAAACTACCCATACCTTCACGCATAGGCAAAGAAACTCTACCGTCTACTCTTTCTAAAATCTTTGAAGAGATTTTTTCATCTTCAGAACCAATTACAATTGCTACTGAACCAGTTAAATCTGCTTTGTAAAAAAACTCACCTTCATTTTCAAAAGCTAAAATTTTAACACCATTTTTTTTCAAATCCTTCATAGCTTCAAATAAGCTCATTTCAACGATTGGAACTCTTTCAGAGGCTCCCATGGAAACTCTAGTAACTTCTGAATCTATATATGAAGTCTTTTTCACTGGAAGGATTATTCCATTAACTCCAGAAGCATATGCCACTCTAAATATGGCTCCAATGTTTTGAGCATACTTAATATCATCAAGTATTAAAAAAAAGGGATTTTTCTTTTGAGAAAAAAGATGATTGAGTAGTTCATCTAAAGACCAAGAATTTTCTGAAATTAGAAGTCCTAAAACACTCTTCGTTCCCTTACCCCTAGATTTTCTGTCAATTGACCTTCTTGGCACTTTTATAATTGGAACTTCTCTCTTTCTTGCTTCTTCAAGAATTGCAAGGGTTTTGGGATCTTTAAAAGCATTGGTAGCAACATAAATCTTTTCAAAAGATTTACCTGCTTTCAAAAGCTCTAGAATTGCATTTTTGCTATCAACTTGGATATGATAATTTTTACCCATATGGGTGATTATATCACAGGAGACACATCAATATAGTACTTACCTCTCTTGTGTCCTGTCATTCTACGAAATGAAACTTCGCCGTCTGCAACAGCATATATTGAAAAATCTTTGCCCATTTTTGTATTTTTCCCTGGATGGTACACACTACCTCTCTGTCTAACAATAATGTTTCCGTTTCTAACTGCTTCACCTGCAAATTTCTTGACTCCTAGCCTTTTACCTGCAACATTTGTAGAAATTTTTACTGAACCAGCAGCAGCAACTTTTGACATTTTCCCTGTATATAAAATTATTTAGATTTGTATTCAAAAACGAATATTAGTCGTTTGATGATACTATTTTCACGACTCCAATGCAAGTCTTTTGTAATTAATTTAGCATTTTTAAAATCTAGTTTATTTTTCGGTATACTAACCCAGTTCCTTTTTGTCTTGTACTCTGGGAAAACAACTACTACTCTAATCGGTTTTTCAAATTTCAAATTATTTAAAACAGAAAAAAGATTTTTTACAAGATTGTAATGTTGCTCTACAAGAGAATTTGCTTTATGAATCTCAAGGGCTTTCCTTTGAGGTTTTCCCATATATGGTTCACAAACAATTCCATCAATTTCGTAATTCTTTAATAAATTAATTTTAGAACGAGTTGGATTTTGTACATCTAAAAAAAATAGATTACTGTTATTTATATACTTAAAATATTTTTTAGCCCACTTAATATTCTTTTTAGCACCATCCAAAGCTTTTGTATCTATATCAGAACCCAAAACATCATATCCCATATCCAAACTCTCAAGCAAAACATTACCTGAACCACAAAAAGGATCCCAAATACAACCTCCATATTTAACTTGAGCCAAATTTATCATTATTCTTGTTAATTTAATTGGCAATACCCCCATATTACTATCAACAAAGGGTTTTTTGTAATCTCTAACAGAGAAACTTTCAATATCCTGAACACCGAGAGTTCTACCCATTTTATTTTTTAAAAGAACAAGTTCAACCCCTTCAGAAATCAATCTATTATTTAAAACTTGTGAAGTAGAAAGCGAATTACCACTTTTTGGTAATACAAAACGAACCTTTCGCCCAGTTTTAATAAATTCGCTCTTAAAATTGTAAGAAAGTTTTTTAATATCTTCAAAACAAAAGTTTTCATAATATGAACTTATACCAAAAACTATTTTCTTGTTATCAAATAATTTCTCAATTTCAAAATTGTTATCTAATACTTCTCCATATTTTAAAAAACCTCCAAGTCTTGAGAAGATTTTTTCTACAAAAGATTTCTTCAGATCTGTTTTTAAAACAAAATATTCCTTTTCTTCTGTAAGATTATATTGAAAACCTAAAACATTTTTACAAACACTGTCAAGCTCAACCCAAGAGAGCTTTCTTAGACGCCCAGGCACAAAAAAATATTCCATGAGGGAATTATACACTAATCTTTTCGATTAATAATCTGGTTATCTTAGACCTATGTCCATAGTTTTTTCTGTATCTAGCTTTTGCTTTGTAAACCAAACCTTTAATCTTCTCCCCTTTTTTTTGAGAATCAATTTTAGCTTTTACTTTAGCCTTTTCAACGTAAGGTTTACCTATATGCGTATTTTTACCATCTTCTACAAGAAGTACTTTGTCAATTTCAACTTCATCACCTTTTTCACCTTTTATATAATCTACTTCATACTTTTTGCCCTCAAAAACCTGTAACTGTGCACCAGAGATTTCTATAACCGCAAATTTTTCTTCTTGTTTGTTTTTCTTTTCCATAAGCGACAATTTTAAATTAAACCATCATCGTTGTCAACATGAGAATATTGAATATCTCGGTATTTCTCAGTATTATTCGCTATTATACTCTGAACTAATCCCAAAGAAAAGAAAAAAAACAAAATACTTGTCCCTCCGATACTCATTAAAGGTAAGGGTATACCAGTAGCAGGTACAAGCCCAGTATTTGTCCCTATATGTACAAAAACTTCTAGGAAAATTTTAATTGAAATACCTGATAAAACAACAAACTCAAAGTTCATACCAAGGCTCTTTAAAGCATAATACAATATGGTAAATATTAACGTTGTGTAAATTATAATTAAGAAAAAACTGCTAATAAATCCAAATTCCTCTGAGAATGCCGCAAAGATGAAATCCGTTTGATATTCAGGTAAAAATTGTAACTTACTTTGTGTACCAAAACCCCAACCTTTTCCCC
>PWIP01000080.1 GCA_003560355.1 Candidatus Dojkabacteria bacterium
AGAGCATAAATATATAGAAGCTACATTGGCAAGAGATTTTACTAGAAGTAAGGAAGAAGCTATAAATACTGTTTACAATAAATTACGACCTGATGAAACTGTAACCTTAGAAAGTGCTGAAAAATTTATTAAAAGCCTTTTCTTCAACGATAGAAAATTTAACCTAGGGAGAATTGGACGTTACCAGTTAAATAGAAAATTAGGTACAAAATACGCATTGGAAGGTGAAGAGTGCAAACTTTATGTAAATGATATCCTTTTAATTATTAAAAAATTAATTAATGTTAACAATGGTGTAGAAGCTGCTGATGATATAGACCATTTATCAAATAGAAGAATTAGAAGTGTTGGTGAAGTTTTGGTTGATCAATTGAGAATGAGCGTAAGAAGATTAGAAAAAAATATTCGCGATAAGATGAGCATGTATGGTGAAGATGCTAAACTCGCTCCTTCCGTTTTGATTAGTACAAGGCCATTAATAGCTGCAATAAATACTTTCTTCGGTAGTAACCAACTTTCTTCTTTTATGGATCAATATAACTTTCTTTCAGAGATGGAAAACAAAAGAAAGATTACAGCTGCAGGTCCTGGAGGGCTTGTAAAAGAAAGAGCGACTTTTTCGGTTCGTGAGGTTCATTCTTCACAATATTCTAGATTTGATCCTGTTACAAGTCCTGAAAGTCACGCTATTGGTGTTGTTAATCAATTAGCTGTTTTTGCAAAAATAAATGAATTTGGATTTATTGAAGCTCCTTACAGAAAAGTTCTCCAAACTGTAAAAAATGACCCCAAGTTTTCAGTAAATAGAATATTGAGTGAAGCTGTTAAAGATGGTAAGAAAACTGTTGGAAAAAAGGGTGATATGATAACTAGGGAATTAGCTGAAAAATTGGCAAAGATTAAGGACTTAAAAGAAATAAACGTATTTTCGTACATTGTAGATGAAGTAAAATACTTTGATGCTAGAGAAGAAGAGAAATACAGAATTAGCCAAGCAGGCTTAAAGCAAGATTCATTTGGTAATATTTTGGAAGATATCGTTCCAATTCGATACAACGGTAAATTCATAAGTCAAGATTCACAATCAATTAATTACATAGACCTTGCCCCTTTTCAACAGGTTGGAATTGGTATGGGGCTAATACCTTTTGTTGAACATAATGACTCTATGCGTGCTCTAACAGGTTCAAATATGCAGAGACAAGCAGTTCCTCTTTTAAAGCACGAAGCTCCTGTTGTTGGTACAGGTTTTGAAAAAGTTTTGGCTGAACAATCAGGTAGAGGAATTTTTGCTAAGGATGATGGAGAAGTAGAGTATGTTGATGGGCAGAGGGTTGTTGTTAATTACAAAAAATTAGGACAAAAAGAATATGAAATTGTCAAATATCTTAGGTCAAATAACGATACTTCTTTTTCACAATATCCTAGAGTTTCTGTAGGTGATAAAGTGAAAAAAGGAGATCTTTTGGTTGATGGTTCAACAATGATTGATGGTGAACTTGCCCTAGGTACAAATTTAAAAGCAGCATTAATGTTTTATGAAGGATATAACTATGAGGATTCTGTGATAATTTCAGAGAGAATTTTTAAAGAAGATCTTTTAACTTCTATACACATTAAGGAATATACAATTGATGTGCGAGATACGGAACTAGGCCCGGAGGTAATAACAGGGGATATTCCGAATGTGAATGAGAGAATTCTTAATAAATTGGATGACCAAGGCATTGTTAGAATTGGTGCTAAGGTTGCGTCAGGTGATATTCTCGTTGGAGTGGTTGCCCCTCGTGGTGAGAAAGAATTAACAGCGGAGGAAAAATTACTTCGTGCCATATTTGGTGAAGCGGCAAGTGATGTTAGGGACAACTCGCTAAGAGTTCCTCACGGTGAAGCAGGTATTGTAATAAATGTTCAAGTTCTTTCTGTTGATAAAAATGATAAATTAACTCCTGGAGTTTTGCACCAAGTTAAAGTTTGGATTGCGGATACAAAGAAAATAAATTATGGAGATAAAATTGCTGGTAGACATGGAGATAAAAGTACTATTGCTGCGATTAGACCTGTTGAAGATATGCCATTTACTGACGATGGTGAGCCAGTAGATATTGTTCTTACACCAACTTTCATAAAAAGGATGAATATGGGACAAGCAAAAGAGGTTCATTATGGTAAATATGCAACCCTTCTAGGTAAGAAATTTGCAGTTCCTCCTTTTGATGATATTGATGAAGAATGGGTAGAAAATGAAATGAAGAAAAATGGGTTTAGTATGGAGCAAAAGGTCGCTCTCTATGATGGTAGAACAGGAGAGAAATTTCCTAGAAAAGTTGCAGTGGGAGCAAAATATATCCTTAAGTTGCGACATATTGCAGAAAATGCAGTACATGCTCGTTCTACTGGACCATATACCCTAGTTACTCAACAACCTATGCAAGGAAAGCCAAAAATGGGTGGTTTGAGATTCGGTGAAATGGAAGTCTGGGCTCTCGAGGCACATGGTGCAGCATATGCTCTAAAAGAAATGCTAACCATAAAGTCCGATGACGTTATAGGTAGAGCAGAATCCTACAAAGCAATTATTAGTGGAGACAAGATTGAAATGAGGTATGTACCTGAATCTTTCAAAGTTTTAATTAGAGAATTAAATTCTCTATGTTTGAATGTTGATTTAATTTCTAAATCTGAACAAGAGGAGGAAGAAGATGAATAAAAAGATGCAAAATTACAAAGAAGACTATTCAAATTTTGATGCCTTGAAGCTAACTTTAGCTTCTCCAGAGCAAATTCTTAGGTGGTCATATGGTGAAGTTCACAAACCTGAAACCATTAACTATCGTACTTTTAAACCAGAACCAGATGGACTTTTTTGTGAAAAGATTTTTGGTCCTACAAAAAACTACGAATGCTATTGTGGCAAATACAAAAAAATTCGCTACAAAGGAATAGTTTGTGACAAGTGCGGAGTTGAAGTAACAAGAAAAGATGTTAGAAGGGAAAGATTAGGTCATATTGATTTGGTCGTCCCAGTTGCACATGTTTGGTTTGCTTATGGGGTACCGAACAAACTATCTCTCATTCTAAATATGTCTCATAAGAAAATACTTTCTGTTTTGTATTACACCAGATATATGGTTGTAAGTGTAGAAGAAGAAAATAGGGATAATATGTTGCAAAGAGTTAGAACCTTGAGAGAAAAAGAAAAGAAAGAATTGTATGATGATATGGCTGAGGAATTGAAAGCTAAAGAAGCAGAATTTGATGCGAAGATAAAAGAATTGAAAGCTGATAAAAAGAGTCAAAAGAACAAAAAGACTTTGCAGTTCAAAGAGAATCAGCTTAATCACGAAAGAAAACAAGCAATGGCTCTCATAAGAAGGGATTTTGCTGAAATGGAAGAGGAACTAGACATTGCATTTACTAAGTTTGAAAATCTTGTTCAGCAAATTGAAGTTGGAACCATACTAACAGAAGATGACTATGTTGATTTAACAGATAGGGATTTACTTTTCTTTGAAGCTCAGATGGGTGCAGAAGCCATAGAAAAGCTTTTGAGTATGATAGATTTGGATGAAGAGATTAAGACTTTGAAAAGGAATTTAAAGAATGAAAAAGGTATTAAAAAAGCTAATACAATTAAGCGATTACAATATTTTGAAGGTTTTAAAGCAAACAATTTAGATCCTACTTGGATGATTATTTCCGTTCTTCCTGTAGTTCCACCTGAACTTCGTCCAATTGTTTCACTACCTGGAGGTAGATTTGCAGTTTCAGACTTAAACGATTTGTATCGTAGTATTGTAATTAAAAACAATAGATTGCGCAGACTGATTGAAATAGGTGCTCCTGATGTAATACTCAGAAATGAAAAAAGGATGCTTCAGGAATCTGTAGATGCTCTCATAGACAATCAACATAGACCAGGTAAAGCATTACTTAATAGCAGAAGGCTTCCATATCAATCTTTAACCGATCAATTACGAGGTAAGAAAGGGATGTTAAGAAAGAACCTTTTAGGTAAAAGAGTTGACTATTCTGGGCGTGCAGTCATTGTAGGCGATGCTACATTGACTCTGAATCAGTGCGGTATTCCTAAATCTGTTGCATTAGAGATGTTTAAACCTTTTGTTATCCACGAAATTCTTGAAGCTGGTTTGGTAGTAAATATTCGCGCAGCAAAAGATATGATTGATGAGCAAGAAGATATAGTTTGGGATCTTTTGGAAAAAATTGTTTACAATAGACCTATTCTTCTTAATCGTCCACCAACTTTGCATAAGTACAGTATTCAAGCATTCTATCCTAGGTTAGTTGAGGGTGATGCTATTCGTCTTCATCCTCTAGTTTGTAAAGCTTTCAATGCGGATTTTGATGGTGATGCTATGCAGGTTCACGTTTTACTTTCAGATGAAGCTATGCAGGAAGGTTCTGAAAAAATGCTTGCATCAAAAAATATTATGGATATTAAAGATGGTAAGATGCTTGCATTTCCAACCAAAGATATGGTTTTAGGCTTCTTCCTCATGACAGAATTAAAAAAGAAGGAGAATCCTAAGATTTTTGGAGATTTCAATGAAGCTATTAGAGCATATAATAGAGGGGATATAACTATATCAGAAGAAATAATTACTAGGGGTAAAGGTGAAATTTTACATACTTCTGTTGGAAGAGTAATTTTAAACTCTACTTTTCCAGATGACTATCCTTTCTTTAATGAACAAGTTGGAGGTACTAAAATAAAGAAAATATTGGAGGATGTTAAGAACAAATATCCTTTTGAAATATTGCCAGACCTTTTAGATGAATTAAAGAGGCTAGGTTTTAAATATGCTACAGATCTAGGTTTTTCTTTTGCAATGGAGGATTGTAATTTAGATTTAGGTTTAGAAAAGAGAATTGCTCAAACGGAAGAAAAGGACATGGAATTAGAAGAGAACTATTTACAAGGTTTCATAACTCAAAAAGAGAAGGAAAAACTTTCTACGAATGAATGGCATAATTTTGCAGAAAAATTGCAGGATGAAGCTTGGGAGAAAATTTCAAAAGAGAATCCTGTGTATCAAATGGTTGAATCTGGTGCCAATGGTGCTCAAATTCAGGCAAGGCAAATTTTAACAATTAAGGGTATGGTTATGGATTCTTCAGGTAATTGGGTAGCTTTACCTATCAAAGGTAATTACAGAGATGGTCTTAGTGCATTTGAATATTTTGTTGCTGCTAATGGTGGTAGAAAAGGTATTGCAGACAGATCTATTAAAACTTCAGACTCAGGTTATCTGACAAGACAACTTGTAGATGTGGCTCATGATGTGATTATTAGAATGGATGATTGTGGTTACGAAGGAGAGGGTATTACTTTGAAAAGGGAAGATGAAAGAAAAATGACTTTTGGAGAGAGAGTTAGGGGTAGGTTTTTAACTAAAGACGTGGTAAACAAAAAAGGCAAAGTACTAGTCAAAGCAAATCAATATGTAACTGTTGAACTATCTGGAGAAATAGAGGATGCTGAAACAAACCAGGTCTTTGTACGTTCCCCTATTAACTGTAAAGCACCTCTTGGAATTTGTAAGAAATGCTATGGATACAACAATGAAATAAATGAGGAAATTGAAATGGGTAGAGCCGTTGGAGTTATTGCTGCTCAATCAATTGGTGAACCAGGAACACAAATGACTATGCAAACATTTCATAAAGGTGGTGTTCAAAGAACTGATATTACTCAAGGTTTACCTAAATTAATTGAGCTTTTTCAAGCAAGAGCACCTAAAGTTGAAGCACAAATTTCGTCAATAGATGGCACCGTAAAAGTTGAAATAGCTGAGGATGATTCAAAGACTCTTTTCATTGAAGGAACCAAGAAAGTTGTAAGAAACTTCATCATATCAGATGTCAAAAAAGTAAGTGTAAAAGATGGAGAAAAAGTAAAAGCTTCACAGCTTCTCTTCATAAGTGAAGATGAGGAAGAAAAACAGGCTCCTTTTTCTGGAGTTGTAAAAGTTGATTCAGGTATTATGACATTAGAAGGTGAAATGAAAGCTGAGGAAAAGGTTAAAGTTTTGCCAGGTTTGGATGTTTTAGTAAATGATGGAGACAAGGTATATACTGGACAGCAATTAAGTGAAGGTGGCGTTGATCCCAAAAAATTGGCTTCTGTTGCGGGTATTCAAAAAGCTCAAGAATATGTTTTGAATCACGCTCAAAAAGTTTTTGCAGAACAAGGAGTTGGACTTATGGATGTGCATATAGAAATTATTACTAGACAAATGGCAAGGCTAGGTGGTGTTATGGAAAGTGGAGATTCTGAATATCTTGTTGGAACAATAGTCAATAGATTTAGAGCGGAATATGCAAATGAATGTTTAAGAAAAGAAAACAAGAATATTGCTTTGGTTGTACCTAAATTTATGGGAATTAGAACTTCTGCTTCGCAAACAGAGAGTATTCTTTCAGCTATGTCTTTTGAAAACTTAGTAAGGGTTGTAACAAATTTTGCAATTATTGGACAAGTAGACTATTTGCGTGGAATGAAGGAAAATGTTATGATTGGACGCAAAATCCCAACTGGGGATGAAGCAAGAATAGAACATATTTGTGAATTTAAAGATTATTAATTATGCCAACAGTAAA
>PWIP01000062.1 GCA_003560355.1 Candidatus Dojkabacteria bacterium
GGATTGAAACACTACTTTTTCACATGAAAGAAATGCAAAAGTTTGTTGAAAAATTCCCAGACAAAGGTTGGAGTTCTATTAAAAAATTCTATTATGGATACCTTAGGGAAGATGAAGAGCTCACTTCTTTGCGAAATGAGTTTTTTGAAAAAACAAGTTTGGAAGAATCTATAACTAGTATTTCTCACACTTAACTTCATAGAAAGCTTGTGGATGATCACATGATGGACAAAGCTCTGGAGCTTCTTTGCCTTCATGAACATAACCACATTCTTTACAAGTCCAAGAAACATCTTTGTCTTTTTTGAAAACGGTTTTTGCTTTAACTTGCTCAAGAAGTTTTTTAAACCTTTCTTCGTGATGCTCTTCAGCTACAGCAATAGCTTTTAGCCTGTCAGATATTTCTTCGTATCCTTCTTTTTGTGCAACTTTAGCAAAATCAGGATACATCTTTGTATGTTCGTGATTTTCTCCATCAATCGCAGCTTGAAGGTTTTCTGCAGTTGTTCCAAAAACGTTAGGAACAGGACTATCTACAACAATATCTTCATCTGAAAGTTTAATTTCGTTAATTAGCTTAAAAAGCCATTTAGCATGTTGTTTTTCTTGTTCTGCTGTTAACAAAAAAACTTCAGCTATTTGTTCAAAACCTTCCTGTTTTGCAACTTTAGCATAGAAAGAATATCTATTTCTTGCCATACTTTCACCAACAAAAGCTTTGCTTAAATTTTCTAATGTTTTTTTCATAAAAAAGTCCTTAAAAATTTATATACCCCCAGATTTTAACATAATTAGTTAAAGGGGTCAGGTAGGGTTACATATCCTGCGTGTGCATCACTTAGCCCTGCGTAAAGAGTGGCATATCCATTATCATGTCTTAGAAGTCCTCCTGGAAAAACAACATCTTCTAGTTCTGGTTTCTTTGCATCTGCCCTGGGAAAGTTTTTTCTTGTAGCAAGAATTTCAATTGGAGAAGCTTTGTGATTTTTGTAATCGTATGTAAAAGTCATAGCATAGTAATGTTTTTTATGTGACAGGTCTTCATATGCAATGTGTCCTAAAACACCAATTTGTCCGTCTTTTAAAACATGCAATTCATTTGCTCCACCCCATACATTTGAGCTAAAAAAAAGGTCAATTATTTTAGCTTCCTTTAAAATTTTTTCATTATTAAGTTCTTCAATTTTAGAAATAGTGGTATAGCCGATTTGTCCAAGACCATATTGTCCTCCTTGAGGTCTTGTGCAAACTCCAATTTTTCCATTTGGAAGAGATGTAAAACGTATGTCTTTCATTTTGTCTGGACCTTGGGCAAATTTTTTCAAAGAAAAAATATTCTTACCCCTGTAAAAAATAGTTCTGTAACCTATCTCACGAGAATTAAAACTATTGTTTTTGGTATATACTTCTACTCCCCCCAGTATTATTTCATCACCCAGAATTGTAATGAAAGGATCCTCTATTTTTAAAATTGGTGCATCGTCCATTATCTCCCATGTAGTTTTTCCAGCTCTTTCAAAAAATGCAACATGTGATTTCGCCCAATCTTTTCTTTTTTCCACTCTACCTGCAATTACAATTTTGTTATCTGTTTTAAAAGGACGGGAAATATTGTATACGTCATTTTCTCCCTTTCCTACAAATCTTAGGAGTTTGCTTTTGTAAAAAGATTCTTTTTTCTGAAATTTTTCTAAAGTTTTTGCACAATATTTAACTTGACCTTTTTCTGAGTCTGTAGCTTGTACCATAGAACCAGATTATATGAAAATGGAAAAGGGTTCAAGAGTTTTTCGGATAATTTTCTAACTGGCGGAGAGGACAGGATTCGAACCTGCGATACGGTTTCCCGTATAAACGCACTCCAAGCGTTCGCTTTCGACCACTCAGCCACCTCTCCAGGAATTAGTCGTTTTCTTCTTCTTCTTCGTCTTCACTTTCCTCTTCCTCTGTTTCAGTTATAATTTCTGTTTCAATGAGCTTCGTGTCAACCATTACTCTACCCTCCCTGTTTGGAAAACGTCTTAGAAATTCTGGAAAATATTCTGGGCTAAATTTAATTTCAGGTTCTTCTTCTGAAAATTTAATTTCTTCTAAAATTTCCAATCCTTCTTCCCAAGATTTTCCAAGTAAAGATTTTTCAATTCTTTCAGCCTCAATTTTAGGTCTTACATTACCTTTTGCTGTGAATTTTATTGTTACATTATCTCCCTCTATTTCTTCTATACTTATTTCTGTCTCTATTTCTGGATCTAGTTCAAGCTCAATATCTTCATCTGAATCAAAAAGATTGTTTTCAATAGCAGCTTGTTGAATAATTTCCTCTCTTGCTTGCAAAATTTCACTTTGTTTAAAAAAGAGTCCTTCGGTTACTGTCTCTATACTCATGTTAAATCTACTTCCCTCACCTCCAACAGGGATATCTGTTCTGGGACTACCTTCTAGTTCCTGTCGTATTGTTGTCTCTATTAATTCCCAATCTGGCAGTCTTTCTTCTAGTTGATCTTTGCCATCTTCAAAAGCTCTTGTTTTTAGAGTGTCCAAAAGGCTGTCGTAATCTCCTTGTGTTAATTCAGGATAGGTTTCACTAGCACCTCCAGAAAAAGAACTTTGATTTTCCGCCCAAATATTTTCACTCTCTGGATATCCTTCTATGACAAACCTTTGCCCAGAGCTAATGTTATATTCAGGACCTGGTTCTACTGCTCTTACAGCGACCCCTTCAGTTGTTCTTGGTCCTTCAGGAACGAGAACATCTGTTAAAAATTCAAACTGTAGTTCATCAACAGTTATTTTTGTCCCACTAGAAATTTCTAACTCCTCACCTTCAATATATTTTATATTAACGATACCCTCTGCTTTCGTTCCTCTCCTTCCTTCTCCTGTAGTACCTCTATCATCTGAACGACTAATTTTTACTTCTTCTCTTCTGATTGGAATTTCTCCAGCTCCAATACTAAAATTCTGAATATCAGGATTTCCTTTAAAAACTTTTTCAACTTCTATGGCTTTACTTTCTATATAGATTTCCACCTGAACTAGTGGAAGTGTAAAATATGCGAAAACTGCAGCAACTACTATTGAAATCAATCCTATTAAGGAAAAAACAATTATTTTTTTCTTCCTCTTTTTTTTATCTACAGGGGGTTTCTCTTTTTTTGTCTCTTTTTTCTCTTCTACACCTTTTTTCTCATCTCCTTTTATGTTTTTAAGCTGTGTCATGTTATTAAAGTTTTTTCCAATTAGAGCGTCCCCCTTTGCTTGCTCTTTTTTCTCTTCAGGATTTATTTCTTCACCAACAGCAAAGACAAAATCATCGTCTTGAACAATTTGGGTGTTTTCCTTGTTTGCCAAATTCTTTGCCTTCTCTATAACTTCTTGAACTCTTTTTTGATATTCTGAATCTTGCAAAATGGGTTCGTCTTCTTTTGCTAGGTTTTCAATAGCTTCCTTGGTTTCTTTTGGTTTACTTTTTAGGGCTTTTTCAAGATTTTCCTTTCTTTCTCTTTTTTGGTTCTCTGCAGCTAACCAAAGAGCTTCATCTATTTCAGACGGAGAGTTTGTGGTTACAGAGTCTGCAATTTTTGCATTTCTAATACCATTAGGGTTTTGAATAATTTGCAAAACAAGATTTTTGTCCAATTCATCACAAACCTCTTGCAAAACTTTTAGGTTTATCGGACTTATTAACAAATCACTTTCTTCTGCAAAAGTTAGAAGAATATTTTTGTCTTCTAAACCAGAAATTTTGCGCAAAAGATCAGTGAGTTCATCTTCCGAAGAAACGATAATTTTAGCTTTTTTAGTTTTTGTTGTATTTTCGTCTTCCATTTTTAAGGATTAGTGTAATGTTGTTCAGGTTTAGATATTTTATCATACCCAAACAAGGCTAAAGCTGCTGGAGTTATATCATACGGATTAACCAAATCACCAGAAAGGTCTTTTAGATCTTCTAATTTTTGTGGGAGAAAAATATTTGCACGAGGAGTTTTTGGAAAGGGTAATACTTTAGTCCAAGGATATTCTAGGAGAACATTTTTGATATCAGGCAACATTGAACCACCACCACATAGATATATTTGCGTTGGAAACGATTCTATATCGTCTACCATTTCAAGAGAAGCTTTAAATGCCTTTAGCCAAAGTTTTGCTGTAGAATATGTAATTTCCTTTATTCCTCTTTCCAGAGGTTTGTCTAGTTCTCCAGTTGAATATTTCAACTTTCTTAATTCTGCATGACGATAGTCAAGGTTCATAGCCCTAGCTATTTCTTTGGTAAAAACTCTGCCTCCAAAAGAGAAAATTTGCGTATCAACTACATTACCCTTTTGTACTATTGCAACGTCTGTTGTTCCACCACCAATATCTACAAAAATTCCAGAGAAATTCTTGTCTTTTGCACCAGAGAAAGCTCTTGCAACAGCAAAAGGTTGAGAAACAATACCCTCTATGGATAATCCAAGATTTTGTGCAAGGTTTTTTAAAGATTCAATGTAAGTTTTTGGAGCAAAGGAAGCATAGAAGAAAAGTTTAACATCCTTTCCTCTGAATCCAACAAGTGAATTTACTGGCATGCCTCCAATTTCCATACCTGTTACAGTAATATGTAAAATATCAATGTCTTCATAGAGCAAACCCGTTCTTTGTGCTAGGTCTTCTTTCCCAGTATCTTCAATTTGTTGGTGAACTTTTTCAATGATTTTTCTTTCTTCTTCATCTGTGACCTCCTCTTCAAATTTTTCATCTCTCTCATAGTTAACAATTATGGAAACGCCTTGAATGGATTCACCTGCTAGGCCAACAATTGCCTTTTTAGGTGGAGTCTCCATATCTGAAGTTATATCATTAATTGCTAAATTACAGTTTTCTACTACTGTGTTGAGGTTTTTAATAACGCCTTTGCTCATAGCTTTCTCTTGTTGGTGTATCCTGGAGATTTTCTTCACCTTTATACCCAATTCAGAAGTTTCAAAAAGTAGCACCTTAAGAAGTTCTGTACCAATATCTATGGCAAGGAAGTCATTCCCTCCTTCAGGAGTTATTTCTTCTTTTTTTTCTTTCTTTTTTGAAAAAATACCCATGAATGTTAAAGTTTAATATATAGAATAATATACTACATACTACAATGAAAAACTATTTTTTTCTAGCTATTTGAACTTTTTCTGTAGAGTAGTATCTTTTTCTAAATCCTTTGCCAAAGAGAAGCTCTGATTGTGCTTGTACGAAAGGTATAAATGCGAATGTTAACATATTTACTACAATGAGACCTGTTTCAAGAATATCGTAAATGTGTCTAAATATATTCCAGTTTTTGGGTACAGGAGTTATTTTTCTCCTGAGAAAAACTATTGGAAGGTTTAAAAACATTAGTCCGGTAAAAATGTAACTCATGAGTACTGGCAAATTGTAAGAAGCAGCACTGTATCTGTATTCTGGATTTATGATATTTAGTATTGGTAGTGCGAAAGTTATGCTGTATATAACTGTAAGAAAGAGAAGTTGATTGTCAATTAATTGCCAGGCAATTGAAAGTTTTTTTATCCTACTTATAGCTTTGTTTTTGTACAGAGCGGCGAAGGTGAGAGGAAAAACAATTATACCCCATCCCCAGCGTAGTTGCTGTTTGTAAAGGGATATATGTGTTTTTATGACTGTTGCATTTTCTACTGCGTCACTGTAGGTAGGTATATATATTTCTCTACCACTAAAATCCCCTTCAAAACGAACGAGAGAATTCCAGTAAAAAGTTGTATCATCAATTCCAATTTCTGGATCCCAGTAATGTACACAGTCTACACAGTTCAAATTTACTACGTAGGAAGAGAAAGTGTCTTTAGCCCACCTTCTCACGACCCAGTCGTGGAGTATGACGATTGTTAAAAACATTGACTGTACTCTGACAATTGGTGGTACTCTCCAAATGTTGTTGTTAAAAGTGTGTACTGCGGTTGCATAGAATCTCCTCTCTCTTTTTGAATCAGTGAGATACTTATATGTTATTGCAGATAAATATTTTGGATGTGGTTGTAAATCACTATCACATGAAATTAATAAATAGTCCTTAATTTTTTCTCCTCTTGCTTTAACTTTTTTTACAAACTTTCTTGTTGCCCAGTTAATGTTTGGTCCTTTTACACCCATCACTTCCCCCTCTATATCATTTGGATGAATAAAAAACATAATTTCTCTAAACTTACCTTTGTAGATTTTCTCAATCTTTTTGTAATTTTCCTTAGCTTGTTCTTGAAATCTTTCTTCTGCTGCTACAACCAAGGATATTTTTTTAGAGTTAATGTCGGATTTTGCCCATGCATCCAAAGTAGGTTTTAAAATCTCCATTCCCTCACTTACTATTGGACAAACTAGTAGATATTTAAGATTTTTATTTATTTCCCTGGGCTTACCTTTAAGTTTTTTGATTTTTCCAACCCAGTCAGTATCAATATCTCTCTTCATTCTGTTAACACCGATAATTAAACCCACGAGGAATCTAATACATCTGTATGACCAATAAATTGTCAAAAAGGAAATGTGCAGAATTAGTAGTTCTGTTAAACCAAGAAGTGTGAGAATGAATGGGGAAAGGATGAAAA
>PWIP01000056.1 GCA_003560355.1 Candidatus Dojkabacteria bacterium
AAAAAATACAATGTAAAAGGTATAGGGTACGAAATTTCTCCTCTTGGTATTTTTACTTCAAGAATTTACAAATTCTTAAAATTTGGTTTCAAAAATGATATAGCAATAGTGCCAAATAACTTCCTTAATTTGCCAATACCAACTGCAGATAAAATATATTGCTACTTAAATACAAGGGCATTAAAAGCTCTCAAGACGAAATTTATCAATGAAGATATAAAAAAAGATGTAATGATTTTTTCATACAAATATTGCTTTCCTGATGTAAAATACTAAAAGAAAGTAGAATTAAGTGATAAAGAATACCTTTTCATTTACAAAGGAAGTGCCTTTAATATTTAAATAATTTTTAAAATTAAAAAACATGATTTTAGAATTAGAAGATTTTGTAAAGATTAGAAAAAATATAAAAGGGAAAGTAGTTTTAACATCAGGAGCTTACGATCCAATACATCCAGGACATATATCCTGTATAAATGATAGCGCCAAACTAGGCGATGTTATGGTTGTCGTAGTTAATGGAGATTGGTTTTTAACAAACAAAAAAGGGAAACCTTTCATGGTTCTCAAAGACAGAATTTTCATAGTTGACAATCTAAAACACGTAACCTTTACAATTCCATTTGAAATAGAAAATGATAGTACTGTAATAAAAGCTTTGGAAAAAATAAAGCCTGACCTTTTTACAAAAGGGGGGGACAGATTTGATGCAAATACAATTCCAGAATGGGATACCTGTAAAAAATATGGGATTGAAATTGTTACTGGAGTAGGACTTCCTAAAAAATGGCATAGTTCAAAGTTAGTTTTAAATGCACAAAAGCATGAAAATTCTAAAAGATGAGAAAAAAATAAATAACCTTCTAGAAAAAGCAGTAGATGAAATATTTCCTTCAAAAGAAGAGTTGAAAAAGCTCCTTCTTTCAGGAAAAAGGATTAAAGTATATCAAGGTTTTGACCCTACAGGACCCAGTCTACATATAGGACATGCTGTAGCTATGAGGAAACTAGAAGAATTCCGAGCATTGGGACACGAGGTAATATTCCTCATTGGTGACTTTACTGCAATGATAGGAGACCCCACAGATAAAACAGCAGTCAGGCAAAAACTCTCTAGAGAAGAAATTGCAGAAAATTTAAAAAACTACAAACAACAAGCCTCTAAAATTATTGACATAGATAATAAAGAAAATCCAATTAAAGTTCTCTTTAACAGTAAATGGTTAAGCAAACTAACCTTTGAAGAAATAATAGAACTAAGTTCATATTTTACAGTTCAACAAATGATAAAGAGGGATATGTTTCAGAGGAGATTAAAGGAAAACAAAGCAATATACCTAAACGAATTCCTCTATCCACTAATGCAGGGTTACGATTCAGTTAATATGGAAATTGATGTAGAAGTGTGTGGTCACGACCAAATTTTTAATGCCCTTGCAGGTAGACATCTTTCACAAGAACTTCTTCAAAAAAACAAGTTTGTTTTAGCTGGGAAAATGTTTGGCCTTGAAGAAGGCAAAAAGATGGGTAAGACAGAAGGAAATATGATACAGCTAGATGCGAAGGCAAATGATGTTTTTGGTAAAATTATGTCCTTCCCTGATGAAAAAATAATAGAAGGCTTTGAACTCTTAACAAATAAAACTCCTCAGGAAGTGGAAGAATATGAAAAATTTTTGAAAAAACCTGATACAAATCCAATGGATGTAAAAAAAGAACTAGCTTTTACAATAACTGAAGAACTCACCAGTCAACAAGAGGCTGAAAAAGCAAAGAAATATTTTGAAGATGTTTTTCAAAAAAAGGATTTTAAAACAGATTTGGAAGAATTTAGCACACAAGAAAAAGAACTAGACATATTAACACTATTACATAAAACAGGTATTGCACAGAGTAAAGGACAAGCAAGAAGACTTGTAAAACAAATGGCTGTGAGTATAGATGGAGAAAAAATTAAAGAGCCAAACTATATGTTAAAATTAGGAAAATCAGTTGTACTTAGAGCTGGTAAAAAAATAATTAAAATTACAAAAAAAGCATAATGTCTAAGAAGAAAGCCCTGAAAGAAAAATTCTACAAATTTATGAGTATATTCATAATTATACTAATGCTGGGAGGTGTATTAATCCCTGCCATCATTGTAATACTCGATGTAATTGCAGGAGGATGAAATGCGTGATGAAAGCGTAGAAATAATACCTCTAATAGGACCAAAACAAAGAAAATATCTTGAAAATTTGGATATCTTTACAGTTCAGGATTTACTTTTTCACATTCCATACAAATACAAGGATACTTCAAATATCATACCTATTGAGCAACTCAAAGAGGAAAGGGAAGGTACAATACTTGCACAAGTACTCTCCATAAAAAACACATGGACAAGATATCGTAAAGTAATAACAAAAGCTGTGGTAGAGGATGAAACAGATAAAATAAATATTATCTGGTTTAATCAAAGCTTTCTAACAAAAAACATAAAACCTGGAGAAACATTTCTTTTTGAAGGAAAACTCTCAAAAAAAAGCAATGATTTTTCAAACCCTGCATATGAAAAATTTTCAACAAATCAAACACATCTAGGAAAAATAACGCCATTCTATCCAGAAACAGCAGGAATAACTTCAAAATGGCTAAGATCAAGAATAAATTGGCTAAAACCACACATTGAAAAAGTTGTTCAAGATGAAATCCCAAAAAATATCCTTAAAAAATATGAAATTATAAATCTAAAAGAAGCTATAGAGAAAATACACTTCGCTCAAAATTTTGATGAAATAGAGATGGCAAGAAAAAGACTTGCATTTGATGAAATGCTTAATATTTCAATACAAATAGAGCAAAAAAAGAAAAAAAGATTGAAAAGAAAAGCACACAAAATTGAAATACACAAAGAAAAAATCAAAGATTTCATATCATCCTTGAGTTTTAAACTAACCAAAGACCAAGAAAAAGCAAAGGAAGAAATACTCAAAGATATGGAAAGTATAAAACCTATGAATAGGTTACTAAATGGTGATGTAGGTAGTGGTAAAACTATTGTCGCTGGAATCTGTGCATACAACGCTTTCCTTTCTGGATATTCAACAGTAGTCATGGTTCCAACAACAATACTTGCAGAACAACACTACAAAACCTTTTGTGAGCTTTTTAAAGATTTGGATATGAAAATACAACTTAGAATTTCTAAAAAAAAGATAGAAAATTTTAAAGAACCGCAAATAATAATTGGTACACACGCTCTTTTGTTCAATACTGAACTACCAGAAAATACAGGTTTCGTTGTAGTAGATGAACAACATAGATTCGGCGTAAACCAAAGAGCAAAAATTAGTCAAAGTAAAGCACACTATTTAACAATGACAGCAACTCCAATACCCCGAACCCTAACAAGTGTAATATATGGGGATATGGAAATTTCATTAATAGTTGAAAAGCCAAAAAACAGAATTCCAGTAGAAACTAGATTCATAACTTCAGAAAAAAGAGAAGAATGTTACAAAGCAATTGCAAGAAAAATCAAAAGTTCAAAATTTACACAACAAGCATTCATAATTTTTCCGTTAATAGAAGAATCTGAAAAAATAGATGCAAAAGCTGCAACAGTTGAATACGAAATTATATCTAAAACATGGCTAAAAGATATAAAAACAAGTCTACTACATGGAAAAATAAAAGAAGATGAAAAGAACAAAATTTTAAAAGCATTTAAAGAAAAAAAAATACATGCTCTCTTTGCAACATCAGTAATTGAAGTAGGAGTTGATTTCCCAGACGCTACTATGATGATAGTAGAAAGTGCTGAAAGGTTTGGACTTGCACAATTACATCAATTCAGAGGTAGAATAGGTAGAGGTACAAAACAATCTTACTGTTTTGTTCTAGCTAACAATTTAACAGAAAATGCCAAAAGAAGATTAAAATATTTTTCACAAAATAATTCTGGTTTTGATGTTGCGGAATATGATTTAAAATCAAGGGGTCCAGGAGAAGTATATGGTCTAAGACAAACTGGCGTTCCGATACTAAAAGTTGGAGATATAACAGATTTTGATTTACTTGATAGGACAAGGTCATTAGCAAAATACTTAGATGAAAAAGGAATAGCTAAGAAAGTAAAAAATAATTTATTCTATTAAAAAATGAAAAAAATAATAATAGTATTAGACAACGTAAGATCAGCTTTTAATGTGGGCAGTATTTTTCGGACAGCGGATGCGGCGGGTAATGTAGAAATATATTTGTGTGGAATTACACCAACCCCAGAAAATTCTAAAGTATCCAAAACGTCATTGGGCTCAGAAAAAAATATAAAATGGCAGTATTACAAAAACACACAAGAGGCTATCAAAAAACTTAAGAAAGAGAAAGTTCCAATATACTCTGTAGAGCTAACCGAAAAAAGTAAACATTTTCAAGAATTTAATTATTTTAAAAAGGACACGACTCAAATTGCCCTCGTATTCGGACATGAGCTAAATGGTATCTCTCAACCTATATTAGACAAATCAGATGAATGTATATACATACCAATGAAAGGGATTAAGGAATCTTTAAATGTTGGTATTACAGCAAGCATTTTAATTTTTGAAGCTCTAAGATATAATTAAGATATGAGTTTAAATATTCAATCACAAAAGAAAATACGTAAAATGAAAGCAAAATGGAAAACAGATAATCCTGAGGAATATGAAGAAATGGAAAAAGCTTTAATGAAAAGAATTATCCAAAACAAAGAACAAAATGTAAAAGGGAAAGTTCGTATAATCGCTGGTACTGCAAAAAATACACAACTAACCATACCAAAAAACACTCGCCCCTTAACAGACAGATTAAAAACAACTGTTTTTGATATTTTAAGCTCTGACATACAAAAAAAAGATATTTTAGATTTGTACGCAGGTTCAGGATCTTTTGCCTTAGAAGCTCTTTCAAGAGGAGCAAACAGTGCAACATTCGTAGATGCATCAAAAAGTGCATTCAATGTTTTAAAACAAAACATACAAAAAACTGGTTTTGATGATAAAGCAATTATTTTAAAACAAAAAGTTGAAGATTTTTTAGGAAATAAAGAAAATTTAGAAGAAGCTTATGATATAATATTTTTGGATCCTCCATACAAAAAATTCAACAAGAAAAATCTTTCTGAAATAGAAAACATACTGAATATGTCTAAAATTATGTTGCCAGGTTTTAAAGTAAACAACAAAAAAAAGTTCAAGGGGGCAATAATATTAAAGCATCCAAGAAAATATCCAGTAGAAAATTTAAAGTTAGATGAATTATTAAAAATTGAAACATACAATTTTGGCTTAAATGCCATTAGTATTTATATAGTAAGCAATAAAGCTTTAACTTGATATTTTAACCAAAGAAATATAGAATCAGGGAATGAATCAGAAAATAAAAAAAGAAGACGTTCCAAAAGTAGAAAGAATGAGGCATACTCTTTCCCATGTGTTAGCCCAAGCAGTCCTAAATCTCTACCCAAAAACAAAGCTAGGAATAGGACCTGCTATAGAAAATGGCTTTTACTACGACTTTGAATTTACAAAACCCATAACTGAAGAAGAACTTCCTAAAATAGAGGAAGAAATGAAAAAAATCATACAAAAAGATTTACCTTTAAAACAAGAATACAAAAATCGTGAAGAAACTATAAAATATTTCAAAGGTAAAAAACAAACATATAAACTTGATTTAATAAAGGACATCCCCGATAAAAAATTTAGTTTCTACATTTCAGGAGAAAATAATTTTGTAGATTTGTGTAGAGGACCTCATTTAAATTCTACTGGAGAGATTAAAGCTTTTAAATTGACTAGAATGGCTGGAGCATACTGGAAAGGTGATGAAAAAAAACAGATGCTAACAAGAATATATGGTATTGGTTTTGAAACTCAAAAAGAACTTAGGAAGTATGAAAATATGATGGAAGAAGCTGCAAAAAGAGATCACAGAAAATTAGGAAAAAGTTTAGACCTTTTTTCCTTCCATCAGGAAGGTCCAGGATTTGTCTTCTGGCATCCTAGAGGATTAAAATTAAGAGAAAACTTAATAGAATACTGGAGAGAAGTACATGAGAGAGAGGGATACGAAGAAATAAAGACACCTACACTTTTGGCTATGTGTGCTTGGGATAGGAGTGGACACACAGAAACATTCATAGATAAGATGTTTCTGGCTAAAACACATGAAGACGAAGATATTTGCTATGCTTTAAAACCAATGAACTGTGATGGTGGAATGCTAATATTTAGATCCAAACAAATTTCTTACAGAGATTTACCCATAAGGATGGGTGAGCTAGGAACCGTTTACAGATATGAAAGAGATGGAGAAGTGCATGGATTAATGATGGCAAGAGAATTTACACAAGATGACGCTCACATATATTGCACTCAAGAACAAATAAAGGACGAATTAAAAAAAGTCATAAAACTAGCACTAGAAATATATGAAACTTTTCAATTAGAACTCAGTCATATTGAATTTTCTACAAGACCTGAAAAATCAATAGGTTCTGATGAAATTTGGGA
>PWIP01000065.1 GCA_003560355.1 Candidatus Dojkabacteria bacterium
GAATTTTTCTGGATAGCAAGCCTTCATAGCGCTCTCTATACCCTCTTTAACATCATACCTGTCACTATGTACAATGTCTTTCGGGAAGTAGTAAAAATCTTTGGACATAATTTGTGTCATAAGTTTTGCAGAATCTAGACCTGCTTCTTTCCCCTCCTTAGCCAACTTGCGCTTCATTGCAAGGCCACCTAGATAGCATACAAAACTTGGCATAGATGAAACTTTTTTTTCAATACCTAAGTACTCGTACATAGTTTTAACCATATCTGTAAATTTCATGTTGTAAGACCCTATGGGATATCTAACCCCATGTTCTCCTTTAAAAGCGGAAGCCACAACTGTCCTTGCGACATCTTTAACATGAACCATTACAGTACCACCTTTTGGTAAGTACACAGTTTTCATATTTTCAAATTTACTTAAAAAAACATCCCTCCATATGGGCTTCCTCTCTGGCATACAACCAAAAATATATGGAAGTTCTAATACCATTACATCCATAATTCCTTCCTCTCCAATATCTATACAGGACTCTGCTTGTTCTACCCTAGCCTTAATATATGGATGGTTTTTAGAAAGCAAACCCTCTAAATTTCTATCAAAATATGCAAAATATGAATTCATTACAACTACCCGTTTAACACCTGCATCCTTCGCAGCTTTAATAACCTTAGAACATTGAACCACTAACTTCTCATGAAAAAAATCATAAGCTGGAGCCTCTGGAACCACCCTATCATCAGGACCAACGGAATACACCATTACATCATAACCCTGAAAAACTTTTGTTAGATCTTCTTGGCTTTCTTCAAAAATATCCAAATCTTCAACTATCTCTATTTCCTTAGGAAACCAATCCCCCAAATCTATACTACCTCTTGAAATTGTACTCACCATAACTCCCCTTTTCAAAAATTCCAAGCAAGAATAATATCCTAAAAAACCTGTACCTCCTACAACAAAAACCTTTTGAATTGAATTTTTCATACAACCTAAATGTATCATTCATTCATATATATTTCAAATTTGCTTGACACTCAACAATGAAATACATATAATCCTACCATTATCAAAGAAACATGGTCATAGTAAATCCATGTTAGATAATAGTTTTTCAAATAAAATTTCATAAAAATAAAGATGGCTAAAAGCAAGGCCGAGAAAACTAAGTTGTTGGAACAATACAAAAAAGACCTTAAGGAAAGAAATGGATATATAATTGTTAATTCTGACAAGTTAGATAGTGATACCCTTTTCAATTTAAGGAAACAACTTAAAGAATATGGTTCTAATTTTTCAGTAATTAAAAACACAATATTTAAAATAGCTCTTCAAGAAACAAAACAACCATTAGAAACGCAAGATTTTACTGGAGCAAGTGCAATAATTACATTTGATGACGATCCAGTAAATGCAGCAAAGTTTTTAAAACAAGCTCAAGAAGAAATGGAAATTCTTGAAGCTAGATACGGAGTTATTGAAAACGAATATGTAAATAGTGAAAGAATAATGGAATTAGCAGAAATACCTTCAAGAGATGTTCTCTACGCAAAACTTCTTGGTTCACTAAACTCTCCTCTAAGTGGAATAATGAACTCTCTTACAGGAAATGTCAAAGGATTTATTCGCTTAACTCAATCGCTATCAGAGAAATAATTTATTTAAATTTTTAATATATTTACAATGGCAGAAGAAAAAAAAGACCTTCCAAAATTGACAGACAATGGTAAAAAAGTTCTTGAAATTGTTGAAAAAATGACAGTCCTAGAACTTGCCGATTTAGTCAAGGTTATGGAAGACAAATTCGGCGTTAGTGCAGCAGCACCAGTAGCGGCAGCTGCAGCTCCAGCAGAAGCAGCACCAGCTGCAGAAGAGGAAGAAAAAACTATGTTCAATGTAGTTTTGAAAGACGCAGGAGCAAACAAAATTAACGTCATTAAAGCTGTAAGGGAAATCAATCCTGACTTAGGTCTAAAGGAAGCAAAAGATGTTGTAGAATCAACACCTCAAACACTAAAGGAGGAAGTGAAGAAAGAAGAAGCAGAAGAAATGAAAAAGAAGCTTGAAGAGGCTGGTGCTAAAGCAGAATTGGAGTAAGACGAAGTTTACGACAAAATTCCTTTAAAATTGACAATGTAGCGAGTATGGAATAAAATCCATTAGTTAAATTTTTAAAGGAAAAACTATGACAACGCTTTTTATCATTATTGGAATTGTTGTACTATTGCTAATTTTTGTTGTAGGACTATACAACAGATTAGTAGTACTCAAAAAAAGAAGTCAGGAGGCATGGTCTGATATCAACGCCCAGTTAAAGAGAAGGTATGACCTCATACCCAATTTAATAGAGACTGTTAAAGGATTTGCTTCTCACGAAAAAGAAGTTTTCACAAAAGTTACAGAGGCAAGAGCAAAAGCAATGAATGCTCAAGATCCTAAAGAAAAAGCAGAGGCTGAAAATATGCTCTCCTCTACTTTGAAATCTCTTTTCGCCGTTTCTGAAAATTATCCTGATGTTAAATCATCAAAAAACTTTCTAGAACTCCAGAGAGAATTGAGAGATACCGAAGACAAGATTCTCTCCTCAAGAAGATTTTACAATTCTGTAGTTAGAGATTACAACATTGCAATTACCAAATTTCCAGCACTACTCATTGCTAATAGCTTGGGTTTTGAAAAGAAAGACTTCTTTGAATTAGACGAAGAAGAACTGGAAGTTGTTAAAAAAGCTCCAGAAGTTAAATTTTAGATTTTAGTCAATGGCAAATTTATACAACGTTGCGGATTCTAATATTCGCAGAACGTATTTTTTAATTACAATATTTTTAATCCTGGTAATTCTCTTCGGATTATTAATAAGTTATGCTCTTGATAGCATAATAATCCTCTTTATTGCCGTAATATATGCAATCGGTTCTGTCATTGCGAGCTATTGGTGGTCAGACAAAATAATTCTAAATATGTTCAATGCCAAAGAAATACAAAAAAAAGACAATCCAGAACTATTCAGACTCGTAGAGAATTTATGTATTACTGCAGGACTACCAATGCCAAAAATATATATATTAAACGAAAAACAACCCAATGCTTTTGCAACAGGTCGTAATCCAGATAATTCTGTGATTGCATTTACAACAGGATTATTAGAAAAACTTGAAAGAACAGAACTGGAGGGAGTAATCGCACATGAGCTATCACACATTAAAAACAGAGATATTCTCATAGGTTCAGTTGTAGTTGTTTTAGTCGCTGTAATAGCGGTGTTGGCAAGAATATATATTAGAACTTCTTTTTGGAGCAGCAGAGGAAGAGGAAGAGGAAATGAAATATTTCTCCTACTTGGGATAATAGCTGCAATACTTCTACCCTTCATAGCAACAATAATTAGATTAGCAATTTCAAGAAAAAGAGAATTCTTGGCCGATGCATCAGCTGCACTTTTAACAAGATATCCAGAAGGATTAGCAAATGCTCTTGAAAAGATTTCAAAAGATAGCAACCCTATGAAACAAGCACATGAACAAACAGCATCTCATTTATTCATATCTTCTCCCCTTAAAGGACAAGAAAAGGTTACTTGGTTTAACAAACTCTTTATGACCCATCCTCCTGTCAAAGAAAGGATAGCTGCTCTTCAGGGACAAAAGTAAAATCGCTACGAAAAAAAGACTCTTTCTTTTGTATCAGCTAGTGTAATATAATGTAGGGATTAAATTTTAAAGGAAGGAAATATTATGGAAGAAGTAAATATCATTCTCAGTTGGATAAAGGATTCAGTAATAACAGAAGAAATCTTAATATTCATGCTTTTCATCCCCATAATAGCGACACTCGTGAATGTCTCCAGATATGTTATAGGGTTTAGAACCTTTGGAATTTATGCACCAATGACACTTGCATTTGCATATGTTTTTACTGGACTTCGCTTCGGTTTACTAGTAACCCTAGCCGTAGTTATATCATCCCTACTATCGTATTCTCTACTTAAACAAGTAAGAATGCACTATCTTTCAAGAATCACAATAAACTATATCTTCATCACATTTATTCTTCTAGGGGTATTAATAGTAAACGAGCTCTCTCCATGGTCCATAACAACAGACCATCACCAAATTTCAACTGTACCACCTCTTGGAATAATACTAATTGCTGCACTTTCAGATTTTTTTGTAAAGGAATACGTAAAAAAAGACTTTCTAACAACAATACGCTCACTAATTGAAACTATAATGATAGGTGTCATTGGTTGGTTTCTTTTACAATCTCAAAATTTGCAACAATTTCTTGTACAAAACATCTGGATTAACATTCCCATACTACTTCTAAACCTACTTATAGGACAATACAAGGAATTAAGATTCAAAGATTTTTTCAGATTTAAGAAAATATCAGAAGAGTAAAATGCCAATACAAGTGGGTAAATACAAAACAATACTTGGTATAAATAGGCGTAATCAGGAATACATTCGTCCTTACAATCCTTTAAGTTCAAAAAAAATCTCGGATAACAAAATCTTAACCAAGAGATTATTGGCAAAGGCCGATATTAAAACACCTAAAACTATTAAAATAATACGTACAAAAAAACAATTAGATTTCTTTGACTGGGAATCTCTACCTAAAAGCTTTGTAGTGAAACCAAACCGTGGAACTGGGGGCAACGGCATTATAGTTTTTTATGGCAGAAAAAAGGGACAAACAGCCTGGATTAGATCCAATCACAAAGTTATGAATAAAGAACAACTCAGAATTCATTTTGAAAAAATTCTTGATGGATCCTTCTCCATGGGTGATTCAAAAGACATTGTAATAATAGAAGAAAGGATTCTAAACCACAGTACATTAAAAAAATATTCCTTCAGAGGAGTACCTGATATAAGGTTAATTATTTTTAATAAAGTACCTGTGATGGCAATGATACGTTTCCCTACCAAAATATCCGATGGAAAAGCAAACTTACATTCTGGAGGAATTTGTGTAGGAATTAATATCGCAACAGGAATAACTACTAATGCAATACAATTAAAGAAAAAATCTATTCTGGAAAATACATATTCAAAAGTTCAATATACAACTGATTTTCAAGAAAACTTACCTCTGGAAGGTATAGAGATACCACACTGGGACAAAGTTTTAGAAATAGCCATTAGATGTCAAGAAATTTCAAATATTGGCTTTTTGGGTGTTGATATAGCGATAGATGAAAATAACGGACCATTAGTTTTTGAACTAAACTCTAGACCAGGGCTTGGTATACAAATGGCAAATAATATCGGATTAAGACCCAGATTAGAAAGATTAAAAGGCATAGAATCTCTTTCCATCAAAAGAGCAATTAGACTAGGCAAAACCCTCTTTGGAGGAGAAGTTGACGAATGTATTCAATTTGCAAGTGGAAAACAAATACTTGGTTTAATTGAAAAGGTTGTAGTGCATTACAATGCAAAAAATTCAATTAAACCAAAAAAACAAAAGGACAAATTTCAAACAGTAAATGCCCTACTCAGCACCGGTATTTTAACCTCAAGAATAGACGAAGGCCTTGCAAAAAGGATGGGATATGAAGAAGCTATAAGTTACTTTAATTCACTAAATATACCTCCTTCCTTTGAAACTATTGAAGAAGCGAAAAAATATTCTAAAAAACTAAAAATTGATTACAAAAACCATCCCGAAATATCAAAACCAGCAGCTATCGTTGAGAGTGCCAAAGCAAAGGTAAAACCCTCTATACTACTAGAAATTCAGATAAATGGTGACTCAAAAGAAATAGAGGCAATAGTAAGCACACAAAAGGACACTATATACCCAATACTATTCGGTCGCAAGGAATTAAAAGAATACTTAATAGATCCTGGTAAAACTTTTGTTAAATAAAATTTGGATTAAATATATGAAAAACTATCTTAAAGAGGCAGGAAACATACATCTATCATATTATCTAGAAGCTGCAGACTCACTAGATATTAAATATGAAATTATCGTGAAGGGACTTATAGCGAGATTTGAATATAAAGATAAGCATTGGTTTATAGTAACAACAGTACCACCCTTAGTAAATAGCCCCGGTAAAACAATAGCTCTAAAAAAAGACTTAACAAATCGTATTCTTTCAAAAGCTGGATTACCAACACCAAAACAAAAAACTTTGAACAGTGTAAACGATGCTGTTGAATTTTTTAAAAAAGAAAAAAACATTGTAATAAAACCGAATATAGGGCTGGGCGGCAAAGGTGTAACCATATTGCCAACATCACATAAAGAGGTCGAATCTTGCTTTAAATTTGCACATGAAAATAGCAAAGCGGACAAAGATCCGAAGGTCATAGCCGAAAAATATATTCAAGGAGAAAACTTTAGATTCCTTACACTACCTAAAGAAGTTGTAGGCATAGTAAAAAGGCTAAAACCCTATGTAAAAGGAGATGGGAAATCCTGCA
>PWIP01000041.1 GCA_003560355.1 Candidatus Dojkabacteria bacterium
AAACCAAATTGGTTTAGTATGGAAGTTAATGGATTGAGGATTATGGGTATTTCTGACGAACATATAAACAAAAATTTGGAAAAAAATGAATTACAGATGAGTAAAGAGCAAAAAGATTGGTTTAAAAGTGTTTTGAATGAAGATCCCTATATGCCCACAGTTGTAATGTCTCATCAGCATTTGACTAGAATTCCTTTTTACAGTGATTGGATAAAGCCTAATATGGATGATTACAATATCATATATTGGATACATGGACATGTACATAGATGGGGATTTAGTGAAAATGTTGATGGTAAGGGTTTTAACATTTTAAACATAGGGAATATCTTATACGATGAGGAAAGTGCTTTTATGTTTGTAAAAAATGATGGTGAGGTTTTAGAAATTAGTTTCCAATTCAGAAGTCATGCGAATAGTCGTTGGATACAGAATGGAGCCAGTGTTGATGGAATAGATACTGTTGACTACGATAAGTATAAAGTACAAATTTCTTTAGAGCCACAGGGTTGTTCAACAAATGCTGATTGTAGTAGAGGGGCTCCGTATGAAATATGTTTTGTAAAAGAGCGTATCTGTCTTAAAGGTGATGTAAATAATGATGGTAATATAAATATGGATGATTTTTCAGAATTTATAAAAGATTTTATATCTTTTAAAGAAAATGGTTGGAGTGTGAATTTAAGACGTTCCGATTTTAATTATGATGATCGTATATCGATGGCTGATTACAGTATTTTTGTGCAGTCATACAGGATTGTTAGAGTAATGCCAACACCTTAGTCCTAAATTTTGTACTTCTCTGTTATTTGACTAAAAAGTTTATTTATTTAATAATGAATTACATTATTTTAAACATTTTACCCTTATGAATACAATTAAAAGAATTAGGATGCTTGTTCTTTTTCTCTTTGTGACTTCTTTAGGTTTGTTTTTGCTTGGTAATTACGAACTAGGTCTTGGAGAAAAAGTTGAAGCTCAAGAAGTGGGGTGTACTATAGATGAAGACTGTAGTAGTGAAGCACCATACGAAATATGTTTTGATGAAGTTTGTTTGAAAGGTGATGTTAATAATGATGGTAGTATAGGGATGGGTGATTTTAGTGCTTTTAAAGAAGACTATATTTCCTTTGTTCAGGATGGTTGGGATGAAAGTTTAAAGCGTTCTGATTTTAATATTGACGAAAGAATCTCAATGGTGGATTATAGCCTTTTTGTACTTTCATATAGAATTTTCAATCTTTTAATAAACTAATTTTGTTGTGATAATTTACTCTACCACTTGTTTGGGTAATTTTTGGTGTATATTAAAAGTATCCTAAATTTCCTTGAATTAAAAAACTTCATCATATATCCTGTTAAGTATGTCCCAAGTATTATACAGAAAATACAGAATGCAAGACTTTGACGAGCTCGTCGGACAGGAACATATTTCTACTACTTTAAAAAATGCCGTCAAGAAGGACAGTCTTTCACATGCATATCTTTTTACTGGCTCCAGGGGTACCGGAAAAACAAGTACTGCTAGGATTTTGGTCAAGGCGATTAACTGCCTCAATCGTCCTAAAGATGGTAACCCTTGTAATAAATGTGAATTTTGTAAAGCAATAACTGCGGGAAGATTCTTAGATTTAATTGAAATTGATGCTGCTTCTAATAGAGGTATTGAACAAATACGTGATTTGAAAGAAAAGATTGAATTCAGTCCAGCTGAAGGTAAATACAAAACATACATTATTGATGAGGTACATATGTTAACCAATGAAGCTTTCAATGCTTTGCTTAAAACTCTTGAAGAACCTCCAGAACATGTGATTATGATTTTGGCAACAACAGATGTACATAAACTCCCTCCTACAATTCTTTCTAGGTGTCAAAGATATGATTTTCGCCTTGGTAGTGAAAATGAAATAAGGGATTTGTTAAAAAATATTACAAAGAAGGAGAAAATTAAAATTGAAAAAAAAGGTTTAGATATACTTGTTCATAATGCCAAGGGAAGTTTTCGAGATGCTCTTTCACTTTTAGATGTTGTTTACAGTGGACAAATTGAAAGTAAAAAGCCAGATGAAATTAGTGAAAATGAAGTAAGACATGTTTTAGGTATTCCAGATTCTACAATGGTCTACTATCTTCTTGAAAAAATAGTTCTTAATGACAAGATTGCTGCTTTAGAAATGGTGAATGAGATAGACAAAAAAGGGGTGAATTTACAACAATTTGCTAAGTATACAATATTAATGCTTCGTGAAATTCTTGTGCAGAAAATGCAAGGTAAATTAGACTTAGAGGAATATTCTTTTGCTAAAAATCTTTCAACTTCTGAAATAATTACATTGATAAACCATTTTCTTGTTGCCGAAAGAAATTTAAAAAATAGTTCATTACCAATTTTAGAATTTGAAATGATTATTGGTAACGTAAATATGAATGAAGTTGTTAAAAAGGATGAAAAAGTTGAAAAGAAAGTTAAAAAGAAAAATGAAGAGAAGGAGGATAGGGTAGTAGAGAGCAAAATTTCTTCCAAGAAATCTAATTTAGATTTAGAAAGAATTAAAAAAGATTGGAAGGTTTTAACTAACAAGATTAAGCCTGCAAATGGACATCTTTTTGCTTTTCTTGAAAGTGCTAATATTATTAGTTTTGATGAGAGTAAATTGTTTATGGAGGTGCCTTTTCAATTCCATAAAGACAGAATTGAAGATCCAAAAAGCAGGGATGCAATATCTATTGTTTGTAGAGAAGTTTTTGGAGATTGCTTCGCGTATGAGTGTGTTGTTAACGGCAAAATGGCTTCTAAAAAGAAAGCTGAAGCTTCTGTAGTGCTAAGAAAAGAACCTACAAAAGTAAAAGAAAAAACTAAAACCAGAAAAAATTCCTCTAAAGATATAGAGGAGATATTTAAGGATATGTAACTATTAATTCACCCGTTTTCTTGTTAAAATACATCGTTGATATTTAATTTTTTACTAAGAGATTATGGCAAACCCTTTTGGTCAAATGAAAGATCTTTACAAACTTCAAAAAGAAGCTAAAGCTATGCAAAAGAAAATGCGTGAACAGAAAGTTGTTGGTGAATCTAAGGATGGAAGAGTTGTACTGTACATGAACGGAGCTCAGGAATTTGAAGATTTTGAAATAGATGAAAGTCTTTTATCTCCAGAAATGTTTGATATTCTGAAAAAGAACTTTGATGAGGCTTTTAAGGATTATCAAAAGAAATTGCAAAAGGAAATGGCGAAGGATTTTGATATGGACAAAATTAAACAAATGATGGGCTAAAAAATGTCTGTATTACCTAAAGTTGTTGTAAAAGTAATTGAAGAATTTGAAAGATTGCCTGGTGTAGGTCCAAAGTCTGCTGCACGAATGGCGTATCACTTTTTGCGTTCTCCTAACAATGATGCTTCAAAGCTTGCAAAAAATCTTCTTGAAATGGATGAAAATATTGTTTTTTGTTTAAGGTGTTTTAATGTATCTGAAAAAGAAGAATGTGATTTATGTAGTAGTCCTTTGAGAGACAAAAGTAAACTTTGTATTGTTGAGGAGTCTTTAGATATTGTTGCATTTGAGAATTCTGGTGTTTTTAATGGCTTGTACTTTGTTCTTGGTGGAGTTATTTCACCTGCTGATGGTATTGGTGCTGATGAATTAAGATTTCCTGAATTGAAAAAGAGAATTAAAGAACTTACAAAGGATGATGAAGTTGAAGTAATAGTTGCGACAAATCCTAGCCTTGAGGGTGAAGCTACTATGGCATATATCCAGGATTTGCTTAAAGGAGTGAAAAAGGTTAGTATTACTAGACTTGCCATGGGTCTTCCTACTGGTGCTGACCTTGAATATGCTGATAGTTTAACATTGAGAAGGGCACTGGAAGGTAGGAAGAAAGTTTAAGTAAAAAAATGAAACTTTACAATTCACTAACAAAAAAAATAGAAGAGATTGAACTCCTAAAGCCCGGAGTTGTAACTATGTATAGTTGTGGCCCCACGGTGTATTGGAGGATGCATGTTGGTAATTTGAGGGCATATGCGGAGTGGGATATTCTTCATAGGGCATTTTTGTACTTGGGTTATGATGTTAGAAGAGTAATGAATTTTACAGATGTTGGTCATATGACAGACGATGATGATTTTGGTGAGGATAAAATAGAGCAAGCAGCTTCAGAAAAAGGTAAGAATCCAACTGAAATTGCTAACTATTACATCAAAACTGTAATTGAGGATTTTTACAAAATGAACTATTTAAGCCCAAATGGAGAAGTTGTCAAGCCTAATACTGATATTCATGAATTGGGTAAATATGGTTGGGCACGTGCTACTGAATATATTGATCAAATTATTGATTTTGTAAAAAAGATTGAAGAAAATGGTTTTACTTATGAAACTGCCCAAGCCCTTTATTTTGATATTAGTAAATACAATGACTATGACAGAATGTTTAAGCAAAATTTGGATGAGAAAAAAGTTGGTGCTAGGGAGGAAGTAGAAGTTGATCCACAAAAGAAGAATCCTGCTGATTTTGTTCTTTGGATGAAAAAAGTTGGGAAATATGAAAAGCATATAATGGCTTGGGATTCACCATGGGGTGTTGGTTTCCCAGGCTGGCATATTGAATGTTCTGCGATGAGTTGTGATATTTTGGGAGAGAAATTTGATATTCACACTGGTGGTATTGACCATATTCCAATACATCACACAAATGAAAGAGCTCAGAACTTTGGTGCTTACAAACATGAAGTTGTTAAATACTGGGTGCATAACGAATTCATTAGAACTCCAAAGGATGAAAAATTAAGTAAAAGCAAAGGTAATGCTTTAACTCTTGACGAAATTATTCAAGGAGGTATAGATTCGATGGATTTAAGATATCACTACATTTCTGTTAACTATCGTGTTCCACTTCAATTTAATTGGGAGGCTTTAAAGGGTAGTAGAAGGGCAAGGCTTTCACTTCTTAAAAAGATTTCAGATTTGAATAGTGATGGTAATGGAGGAAGTTTACTAAATAATTATGTTGAAAGGTTTGAGGATTTGTTAAAAGACAATTTGAATATGTCTGGAGTTTTTGCGCTAATTTCTGAATTATTAAAATCAGATGAAAAGCCTGAAAATATTGTTCAGACAATTTTGGATTTTGATAGGGTTTTGGGTTTGAAAATATATGAGAATTTAAAAACTAAAGAAGAATTGCCAAAGGAGGTAGAAGAATTGCTTAAAAAAAGAGAAGTTGCAAGAAAGGAAGAAGATTTTGAAAAATCAGATTCTTTGAGAGATGAAATTGAAAAATATGGTTTTAAGGTTTTGGATACTAGTGAAGGTCAAAAAGTAGAAAGGATTTAGTTATGCAAAAAACACTTACATTTACTTTAAATGATTCTCAAGTTAAGGAATTTTACAAATATTTTAAAAGTATTGGTACTTTAACTCCCAAGACAAATCCATACGTTCTGTGGGGCTTTAAGGGGTCTAATTGGAATGCTTTGATGTACACTAGTGGTAAGCTTGTTTTACAAACTTCAGATAGTGATATGGAGAAGGAAATAGGTGGTAGAATTATTTCTGAAGGTGATTTTAAGCCACATATTGGTTCTGATGAGGTTGGCAAAGGTGACTATTTTGGTTCTTTGGTTGTTTGTGCCTGTTACATAGATGAAAGTTCTTTGAAAAAAGTAAAGGATTATGGAATTATGGATTCTAAAAATCTTACTGATGAAAAGATGTTGGATATTGGTAAAAAACTAGTAAAAGTTCTTAAATATGAAGTGAAAATTATTAATCCAAGGGAATATGCTAAGTTAAATGAAAAATTTAAAAATATTTCCATAATACTTTCTAAGGCACATGTTGAAGTCATTTCAAAGCTTTTTGAAAGAGTAGGGGATAATGTGGAATTTGTTGTTGTTGACCAGTTCTCAAAGAGCTCCAAGAGATTGAAAGATGAATACAATTTAAAAATTCCTCTAAAACAATTTCATCATGCTGAGAGTGATGTTGCTGTTGCTGCTGCTTCAATAATTGCTAGATATTTTTTCCTTTTAGACTTTGAAAAGATGAAAAAGAAATACAATGTAGATTTTCCACTTGGAGCTACTCATGTTATTAAGTTTGGAAAGGCTTTTTACAAAAAACATGGTATTG
>PWIP01000054.1 GCA_003560355.1 Candidatus Dojkabacteria bacterium
TAATAAGGAGTGTTTCATTAAATGAAAAACTCACACAGTATCCAGATTACAAACCATCTTCATATTCATCTGAAGAATTACAGAGATATTCTGAAACTCTTACGGCAGAATATCACGACAGAGCCAAAATTAACGTTAGGATAATAAGGATAGGAACTGCTTTGGGAAAGGAGTCTAATGTAGAAAAATTTGCTTCTCTCAACCAACTTTTTGAAGATAGTGTAAATAGTGAAGCTATAAAAATTTCAGGGGAAGGATTGGAAGTTCACCACCTCATACATTTATCCGACTTGATATATGGAATTTTAAAATTGACCTTTTCCACAGAAACCAATGGAGAAGTCATTTCTCTCTGTAATGACAATGAATACTCTACACTTTCCATTGCCTACAAACTATTGGAATTAAATCCCGATGCTACAGAAATTAAATTCGTAGCGAACCCAGATAGAAAGAGAGTTTTACACGAACAATATATACCAGCACCAAATGCAAAAGAATATGGATGGAAGCAAAAAAAACCTTTAGAAAAATCTATTTCAGAAACACTTGAAGCAAAATACAAAAAGTATAATAAAAAATGGAATGTCCCTCTATTAGACGAAAGTGCATATAAAAAGAAACTTGAGGAAATAAGAACAAAGAAAACTTCAAAAGGTAAAAAGAAAGGGAACGTCAGTATTGTAGCAACACCAACAGGAGAAGCTGTTTCCAAAGTGTTTGAACCATTGAAAAACATAGGCATTAGAAATTTTTTTAAACCTAAAAATCTTTTAAAAACCTTAACCATCTTTTTAATTTTGTTCCCAGTTTTTTACTTTTTCATATACCCTCTTTTTTCCATAGGTATAAACACCTTCGCTATATACAAAAGTACCTCTGAACTTTCTGAAAATATTTCTGACTTTAACAATGAAAATGTTAAAAATGAACTTACTTCTTTGAATAGAAATATTCAAAATATTAACAGAGGTTTTGAAAATTTAAATTGGATTTTTCTTGTAACTCAACAAACTGATATCTATGATGAAACGTCTAAACTGCTACATGCCCTTGAAACAGGGTCAGAAGGGCTAGTAACCTTGGCTGATGGTACTGAACCACTAATTACGTATTTTAATGAATTTGAGCCCGCTTTAAGCTTTGAAGATGCTACACCTGCAACTACCCGAGAATATACAAATATACTTAGGGATTTAGAAAAAAATTCTGATAAAATAGCTGAATCCTCACACAAAATTTCACAAGCTTTACAAACGATTAATCAAATTAACGAAGAAGTATATCCTCCCTTCATGCAAGAAAATATCAGAGAAATTCAAAATATCATTTACCCTCTCAGAAAAAATATAGATGATGTAGCTCAAATTGTGCAATTTTTACCTGACACACTAGGTGTTGATGGACGAAAAAGATACCTTGTACTTTTACAAAATCCTAGTGAAATTAGGAGTACAGGAGGATGGATTTCAAGTTATGCAATTGTTGGAATTGAAGGAGGGCAAATTAGAGAACTTAAAGTAGATGATATATATGAATTAGACGGAGAATTAAAAAACCAAGGTAAGTTTTTTGACCCTCCTACTGATATGCAAGAAGCTCTAGAAATAGACTTTTTTAGCCCTTCGCTTTCAAACTGGGAACCTAATTTTCCAGACGCTGCAAAAGAAGCAGAGTTTTTTGTAAAAGAAGCAGGTGTAGCAAGATCAATAGATGGAGTTATGACAATAGATATATACTTTTTGCAGGATTTACTTGATCTATGGGGAGGCATAAATATACCTGGTGAAAGAGATTTAATTACTTCGGATAATATCTATGAGAAAGTTTTCTTTTTGCATGAACGTTTCACTCCTGGTCAATCACAAAAAGCTACCTTCTTAACAAAATTAGCAGACGAAGTGATTAAAAGAATTGCTTCATCAAATTTTGAAGAAAATTCACAGGTTTTTAATTCCATACTAAATTCCCTAGAGAGAAAAAATATGCTCCTTTACTTTAACAATATAAATGCTCAAAGATATTTTTCTCAAAGAGGATGGGCTGGAGAACTTTTAGCACAAAAGCACAATTTTTCACCATCTCCAGTTGAATGGAATTGGGGTGCAAACAAAGCAAACCTGTATCTTGAAAGAGAACAAAGGATAAAAGCTGAAATTTTGAGCCTAAGTGAAATTGAAATACAATATTCCTTGACCTTAAGAAATAACTCTGTATCAGAAAATTACCCTCAAGGGGAATATGAAAACTATTTAAGGCTTTATCTACCTCAAAACGCTGAAGTTTCTAGAGTTACAGGATTTAGCAAAAATAATTATTCTACTTCTTACAAAAAGGGTTTCAAAATTTTAGAAGGATGGTTTAACATACCCACTTCCACAACAAGAGAGCTAGGTGTTTCGTATCATCTTAAGGATGCTAGCGATATATTAGTTGTTGAAAGAGATGAAGTTTTTCTACAATCAACAATTTTTAAACAACCTGGTACAAGCAAAGAAGATTCTTTGCGTATAGATATAACTTATCCAGAAAATTGGGGCATAGTAGAAGAAGGAGAATTTGATAGAGTTAGGGTTAATTTAATAAAGCAAACACAGCAAGAAAGCGAAAAGAATTTATACCTCGTTTGGGAACTACAATAGCTTAAATCTTTACACAACCTTTACCATTTTCAAAACAAATGTAAACCTCTAAAACATCATCAAGAGAAACAGTTTCTCCAGAAGCAAACCTTGGAAATTCATCCATTGTTAAATCAGAGTTAATTGGTATTCTCGTGGTAAAACCCATTGGAGAAACAAAGTTTGCAACGTTACTAGATTTACAATTTCTACAAGAAAAGTGTATAATTGCGGATGGTCCTTTATCTTGAATAACTTGAATGTCGCTTAAATGGTAGGCACTACCGCATTTATCACAAAACTTAGCGATTCTATCTATAAAAAACCTTTTTTGTTTACGAAGAGACTTATCCAATATAATATCCTTAATAATATTATTATATATTTTAATTATAACATACTCTGTAAAATATGACTGCATCAAAAAGAAAAGAAAAAGGTATTAAAGAATTAATAAAAAAGGGTAAGAAGATGGGCTTTCTTTCACAAGAAGATCTTCTGGAAGAGTTTGCCTTTGTAGAGGAAGATATTGAATTACTAGATGAAATTTTCACTTTACTTCAACAAGAAGGAATTGAAGTAATAGATACAGAAGATGAGCAAAAAGACAAGGATGAAGACCTTACCCTAGAAAAGAAAATTCGCATTTTAAAAACTATACAGGCCAGTATTTCTACAGACGCAGTTCGTTCTTACTTACACGAAATTGGAAAAATTCCTCTTTTGACTGCGGAAGAAGAAATTATTCTGGCAAAAAGAATGGGTGCTGGTGAAAAAGAAGCCGCACAGCTCTTAATAACAGCAAACTTAAGGTTAGTTGTAAGTGTTGCGAAAAAATATGCTAAGCATGGTTTAGAGTTGCTAGACCTAATCCAAGAAGGAAACCTTGGTTTGATGAAAGCTGTAGAAAAATTTGATTACAAAAGAGGTTTTAAATTCTCAACATATGCCACTTGGTGGATTAGACAAGCTATAACTAGAGCCATAGCGGATCAAGCAAGAACAATTAGAATTCCAGTACACATGATTGAAACTATTAATAAATATAACAAGGTTAATGCTATTTTAACTGCAAAATTAGGGAAAAAACCCACAGACGAGGAGATTGCTGCAGAAATGGGGATTGAACCTCACAAAATAGCAGACATTGTAAAAATAAATCAAAATCCTTCCTCTCTTTCTACACCAATAGGAGAAGAGAAAGATAATCAACTGCAGGACATGATTCCAGATACGTCTTCTCTTTCTCCAGAAGAAACAGCAACATCAGAGTATTTAAGAGATCAAATAACTGAAGTACTTGATGAATTACAAGATAGAGAAAAGAGAGTGCTTGCTCTACGTTTTGGTTTAGAAGATGGAATAAACAGAACCTTGGAAGAAGTGGGTAAAGAATTTGGTGTGACAAGAGAAAGAATTAGGCAAATAGAAGCCAAAGCTTTAAGAAAGCTTAAAGAAAAATCCTTGGAGAAACAACTAAATGATTACCTGACTTAAAATTCTTCGTCTTGCTCAACTTCCTCTGTTTCTGTTTCTGTTTCTGTTTCTACTTCAACCTCCACGCCTCTCATAACTGCTTCATTCTGTAGCTGATGAAATTCAATAGGAGGAACAATTAACTCTGTATCTATCTTTTCTACTATCTTTTCAAATGCTATTTTAGAAAAATATGGCTCTATCGGTTCAAGTAAGTCCACAGATAACTCATCTAGAGGAAGACTTTCATCATCCTCAACCGTTATCTTTACCTCATCTAACATACCCTTGGTCAAAAACTCATAAATATTTTCTGACCCCAAAAGCTCTCCCCGAAGCTCCGTTTGTGTGTAAGAAAGGTAAATACTAGATCCAACCCACAAAACTGTCGTAATTAAAACAACTGCAAAAACAAAAACCATTTTCCTTAAAACTCCCATTTTCTATTTAAAACATTTTAAATATCAAGATAAATACCAATACTATCAACTCCGTATATTCTCATCGAAATATTAAAGGTTAAAAAATCATCTTCATCTAACTCATTAGAATAGCTTAACAAGCGAACAGTTGGCAACATAGGCATAGCCTCTATATCTTCTAAAAGGTGAACTAAATCACTCCTTCTTCCCATAACATTTATATTAGCGCTCCAAATACTAAGTATTTCATACGGATTTTCCTCACCTCTTAATCGTTCTCTGTTTATATTAACGCTTCTCAAACGAAAAGAGTTTGCATTACAAATTTCGTCTAAATTCGCAACAAACAATGAATAATCCCCCTGATTTGGATACACCAAAGGAAAATCTTCCAAATCCTCCCTTATCTCCTGATATTCAGCATTTAATTGTGTGAAGTTATTAATTTTGGTCTCTAGCTGCTCTTTAATTTGCCTCTTACCCTCTATCTCATTGTTTATTTGTATAACTTTTAAAGCCATCAACCTTATCGGAAAAGCTACCAAAATAACCAAAACCAAAAGAGTTATTAATATAAATATAGCAACTTCCCTTTTCTTCTCATTTATTATTATTATCGCATCATGTGTTATTTTTTCTCTACTCATGGCTTTCCTCTCCAATCATATAACTTGCACTAAATTCATACTCGTCATCACTGACGATTTCAAGATTTATTCGCACATCAGAATATTCAGGACTCTGTTTCAAAAAATTTTCATATCTTTGGATATCATCTAAAGATTCTGCAAGAAAAGTTGAACTTACACGTTTGTTATTAAAAGAAAAAGAGTCTAGTGTGATTTCACCTGGGATACTATCTAAAACAGCCACGATAGTTCTAGCATGCTTTACTTGTGTTTCTTCTAACAAGTCCAAATCCTTAAACAATGTCTGAAAATTACGATACTTCACTTCATTTTGTCTAATATCAGCTTGTAGTAAAAGTTCAACCTGATTGTTTATTTCATGAGTTAAATCATTGTTTATTCTGTCTACTGTCAACCTTATGATAAAAACAACGATGACAATAATTTGAACAAATATTAAGAGATACCTCCCTATGGTAAAAGTCCATTCATAAAAAATCGTAAAAGTATCACCCGGAGGATTTATAGTTTCAATCAAATTTATAGAATTAGGCAGCTTCTTTTTCATGTTTCAGTATAACACAAAACTATAGTATAATGGCAAATCACCAAATACACTATACATGATAAAAAAATATAACACAAAAAAGAAAATATTCATAGGTGTCTCTTGGCCTTATGCCAACGGCAATATTCACTTTGGTCATTTGGCTGGGCAAAATGTTGTTTGCGATATTTTTGCTAGATACCACAGGCTAAAAGGCAACAGGGTCTTGATGGTCTCAGGTAGTGACTGTCATGGGGCACCCGTTGAACTTGAAGCCCACAGACAAAAAATTGCCCCTGAGGCTCTTGCTAATAAAACACATGAAGATATAAAAGATACTTATCAAAAACTCTCATTCCTCTACGATAATTACACCACAACTATGACTGAAAACCA